>JAAYFR010000075.1 GCA_012728155.1 Bacteroidales bacterium
AGAATCAGTGTAAATCAACTCTTCTCCGGCTCCATCCAGTCGCCATACTCTTTGATCAGTCGAATCAGATGCTCCACCGCCTCCCCCTGAGGGATATTTTTCTCCACCAGCTCCCTCTTCCGATAGAGTGAAATCTTGCCTTGTTCCGCGCCCACATAACCATAGTCCGCATCGGCCATCTCCCCCGGTCCGTTCACGATACAGCCCATCACCCCTATCTTCAGGTGCTTGAGGTGGGAGAAGTGCTGCTTGATCAAGGCGACGGTCGCCTGCAGGTCGAACAGCGTCCTTCCGCAACCGGGGCAGGAGATGAACTCCGTCTTGCTGGTCCGCACCCGTGCCGCCTGCAATATACCAAAAGCATAGGCGTCGAGATCCATGATATCGATCTTCCCCCGGTTGGTGATCATCATACCATCTCCAAATCCATCAAGCAACAGCGTACCGAAATCCACCCCCCCCTTTATCTGGATATCTTCCGCTTTATCTTCGGCATAGCTGCGCTGCAGGACGACCGGCACCCGGCACCCGGCGTGCAACAGTGCATGGAAGAATGCCCGCTGCTCACCCACCCCGTTCTGATGCGAGGTGGCGAGGATCACCGCTATCTTGGGTGTCTCTTTCAGGAAAGCAACCACCTCATCCGAAAGCTCCGGATAGGAGAGATGAAGGAACTTCACTTTGGCAGGGCACTCCCTTATCTTGTCGCGTGTGGCAACCGTAAAAAGCGGGAAATGATCAATCCTCTCCTCCCAGCAGGGATAATCGACGATCGATTTTATCCCCTTCGGGAAATGGGCAGGCACTCGGCTTCCCACATAAATATAGTCGGGGATGAAATGGGGGTTGATCGACATGTCATCGACTTCACTCCTGTCGGAGATCACCACCGGCAGATACTCCCCCCCGATATTCCAGACAGAGTCGGTCTCACGCCGGTCGGTAGAGAAAGGCGAAAAACCGGGATAGGGAACAGCCTCAATCGGTGGATGCCCATTGCGCCGGTTCACATAATCGACCAATTTCCGGGCGACCGGCACCTCCACTTCGGGATCCTCACTCAACGACACCCGGATGGTGTCACCCAACCCGTCGCTCAACAGCGCACCGATACCTACCGCCGACTTCATCCGGCCATCCTCGCCATCGCCCGCCTCCGTCACTCCCAGATGGAGCGGGAAATGGAAACCCTCCTTCTCCATGGCGGCCACCAGCAGACGTACCGACTTGGTCATCAGCAACGTGTTGGAAGCTTTCAGCGATATCACGATATCGTAAAAACCCTCCTCCTTGGCGATCCTCAAGTACTCCATACAAGACTCCACCATCCCCTCCGGGGTGTCGCCATAGCGGCTCATGATGCGTTCCGACAACGAGCCGTGGTTCACGCCGATACGGAGCGCCGTCGCATGCTCCTTACAAATCCGGAGAAATGGGATCACCTTGGAACGAATCCTCTCCAGCTCCAACGCATACTCTTCGTCGCTATAGACCCGTTCAGCTACATTTTTTTGCCGGTCCACGAAATTACCGGGATTGATGCGCACCTTCTCGGCGATGGTGGCGGCCACCTCGGCAGCACGGGGATTGAAATGGATGTCGGCCGACAGCGGAGTGGTGTACCCCTTCTCCCTTAACTGCCGCTTTATCTCACGCAAGTTGTTGGCTTCACGCACCCCCTGCGTTGTCAGGCGGATCAGATCGGCACCTGCCGCGATGATGCGCTCACACTGCGCCACACTTCCCTCGCTATCCAACGTATGGGTATTGGTCATTGTCTGCACCACCACGGGATAGTTTCCGCCCATAACCATATTGCCTACATGCACCTCCACTGTAGGGCGCCGTTTGTAATTGAAGAAATCCATATCGTACTCTTTATCCCCTATCATCCACACCGGTACCTCCAAACCGGAACGATTGCCGCGGATGCGATAACGGCAGGAACTGACAATCATAGAGGGCAGCAATCTTTTCGAACCGGTTCACCTTGTCGTAATCCTCACCAAAATGCATCGGCAGGAAAAGGTCGGTTTTTATGCGTGCTACAAACTGCTCCGCCCCCCGCATGAACTCTCTCCCCAATCGGGGATCCACGGGGAACATCGCTAAGTAGAGGTGACTGCTCTCTTCCGCCAACAGTTCCAACTCACACAAAAAATGGTTCTCATAAGAGAGCGCCTCCGCCGTGCTTACCTCCTCATTCCAATGCCAGTTGTTCAGATCTCCCGCATGAAAGATCTGCCGCTGCTTGTGCTCCACCAAAAAAGAGCCGCCGGCATCCGTCGACCCGAATGCCTTTATCCGAAGATGCCGATCACGATAACCCCCCTCCTTCTCTAGATAGAGCGCATCCCCCACCCGGGAAACCCCACTCTCCAACAGCTCCTTCGAGAAGATATAGTGGATATCCTTTTTCTTCTCCCTCCAAGTGAGTATCTCCGGATTAAAATGGTCATAATGCGAATGCGAACAGAGCAGATAGAGATCCCCCTCCCGGTTGAGCAGATAATCCCGTACCCATTCCGAGCGCTCACCACCGGGAGCATCGCGGTAATAATCGAAGAGGATTGAGAAACCATCGAACTCAACCAGATAACAACTATGATAGATATAGGTGACTGTCATAACTAAAATTCCTACCATTAATAACAACTCAACGGAGAAAAGTTCACCCGGTTTCACATAAAAATTGGTAAAAGCGAAAATCGGAAGAGCCCTGCAACCCTCGAGCAACCCTCAAGCGACAGAAAAAAATGTGGAACGACTCCACAATTTTTGATTCGATGCACAAATTATTACCAATTAATTACTTACTTTGTAAGGTAGTCTATGTCTTACTAAAATATCAAAAATCATGAAGAAGTATCTGGCAGAGATGATCGGCACCATGGTGCTGGTATTAATGGGCTGCGGCGCAGCCGTATTCGCAGGGGCTGGACAGCCTTTCGACTCCGTAGGCACGTTAGGCGTGGCATTCGCATTCGGCCTTTCGGTAGTGGCAATGGCTTATGCCATCGGTAGCATTTCGGGATGCCATATCAACCCCGCCATCACGTTGGGAGTATTCCTCTCCGGCAGGATGAGCGGTAAAGATGCCGGCATCTATATGGTCTTTCAGGTGATCGGTGCCATTATCGGTTCCTCCATCCTCTGGTTTCTTGCCAAAGATTCCGGCTCCACCACCACCCTCACCGGAGCCAACGGCTTTGCCGACGGAGCGATGGCCACCGCCTTTGTCGCTGAAGCGGTCTTCACCTTCATCTTCGTACTGGTTGTGCTGGGAGTGACCGCCAAAAACGGGCTGAACAAGTTCGCCGGCCTGGCCATCGGTCTGGCATTGGTGTTGATACACATCGTCTGTATCCCCATCACGGGAACTTCCGTAAACCCCGCCCGCAGTATAGGGCCGGCTCTTTTTGAAGGAGGTGCAGCATTGGCACAGCTCTGGCTATTTATCGTAGCCCCATTCCTTGGCGCTGCCATAGCAGCCTTTGTATGGAAAGGGATAACCGTGGAGAACGATGCGGCGAAAGCGGCATAATGCCACTGTCTTAACAATTGGAAGAGGAGAGTGAATCTGTTGGTTCACTCTCTTTTTTATCGGTATGGAGAACTAATTTTGGGGCAAGGTGTTTATTTGTTGCACAGTTTTTGTACATTTGTGCAGTTTTTCAAAAACCAATCAGAGCCAAATCCGAATAAAAAACTGCCCACAGCAGGATTTATTCGGAAAATCAAAATTGAAAAAGATTATGAGTTACAACTTATTAAAAGGAAAAAGAGGCATTATCTTCGGAGCGCTGAACGACCAGTCCATCGCCTGGAAGGTGGCCGAAAGAGCCGTAGAAGAGGGCGCTATCATCACATTGTCGAACACCCCGGTAGCAGTCCGTATTGGAGATACCGCCAAACTGGGAGAGAAACTCAACAGTGAGATCCTGCCGGCAGATGCCACCAATGTGGAAGATTTGGAGATGGTCTTTTCCAAGTCGATGGAGATATTGGGAGGGAAAATCGATTTCGTCCTCCATTCCATCGGCATGTCGCCCAACGTCCGCAAGAAACGGACATACGACGACCTGGATTATGATATGCTGGCCAAGACGCTGGACATCTCCGCCATCTCCTTCCATAAGATGCTGCAGGTAGCCCGCAAGTTAGACGCGGTGGAGAGGGGCGGATCGATGCTTGCCCTTACCTATGTGGCGGCACAACGTGTCTTCTACGGCTATAACGACATGGCCGATGCCAAGGCGCTGTTGGAATCCATCACCCGCAGCTTCGGATATATCCTGGGCCGCGACAAGGGGGTACGGGTGAATACCATCTCCCAGTCGCCCACCATGACCACCGCCGGAAGTGGGGTCAAAGGGATGACCGACCTGATGGATTTCTCCGAGCGGATGGCCCCCATCGGAAATGCCGATGCCGACGATTGTGCCGACTACTGTATCGTGATGTTCTCCGACCTCACCCGCAAGGTGACCATGCAGAACCTCTACAACGACGGCGGCTTCTCAAGCATGGGCATGAGCCTCCGCGCCATGAAGCAGTACAGCAACGGGCTGGATGAGCATCGCGATGAAGAGGGCAATGTGATCTACGGATAAGTATTGAGGCTCTTTTTGTCGCTACCTCTCCGATAATCCATTTTTATCATGTATATTTGCATCCTATGTTCCTAAAATTATATAATGAGAACCCCAATCCGCGAGAGATTGAGAAGGTGGTTTCGGTACTGCGCGACGGAGGTGTCGTGATCTATCCTACCGATACCCTCTACGGAATGGGGTGCGATGCGTTGAACGTGCGGGCAGTGGAGAAGATATGCGACCTGAAAGGGATCAATCCACAAAAAAGCAACCTGTCGATCATCTGCAACGACCTGAGTGTGATCAGCGAATATGCGAAGATAACCACCCCCGTTTTCAAACTGATGAAACGCAATCTGCCGGGACCGTTCACCTTCATCCTGCCCACCACCTCGTCGCTGCCCAAGATCTATAAGAACAAGAAGACCGTCGGAATCCGCATACCCAACAACAACATCATCCGCGAGATCGTGTCGCAGCTGGGCAACCCGGTGCTGAGCACCACGGTGAAAGATGAAGGGGATGAGATGGAATATAGTACCGACCCGGAACTGATCTACGAAAAATGGGGGGAATTTGCCGATATCGTGATTGATGGCGGCATCGGGGGAACGGAACCCTCTACCATCGTGGATTGTACCTCCGACGAACCGGAGATCATCCGACAGGGGAAAGGGGCGTTAAATTTCTAAAAAAAGGCCAAACAGAAGCAACTCTTTCCTATTTTCGCAGTCCGATATGTTCATACAACTACATTGAAGCCACAATTATGAAAAAAACTTCACTCACGCTACTTATTCTCGCATTGGCTATATGGGGCACATCTTGTAAAAAAGATGATTCGATAACACCCCAAAACAATGACGTGTCTATTGTTTCTCAGTTTGTATATGACGGTATGTCCGCCTATTATTTATGGGCAGACGATATGGTCAATAAAAAACCTACGGCCAATGATACAGACCCCAAGAAATACTTTGAGAGCGTTTTACATAAAACAGATACCGATCATGGGTGGTCATGGATTACAGACGATATAGAAGAGCTTCTTAAAGATTTTGAGGGAGAAGCTACCGACGCGTTCGGCTTTTCCCCCTTAGTTTTATGGACAGATAACACAAGAACCCAATTACTGGGATTCGTAAGGTATATCTATCCCAATACCCCAGCGTCGGAAGCTGGAATTGTGCGAGGAAACGTGATTACAAAAATTGATGGTGATGACATTACACTTTCGAATTATGCCATATTGTATGGTGCAAACAAAGAGACGACCTTTACGGTTGTGGACCAAAATTTTGAAAACCCAAGAGAGGTTAAGATCACGCCCCGCAGCTTCCCTACCGACCCGGTGCTCTACCATAAAGTGTATGAGATAGAGGGTAAAAAAATCGCTTACCTTTTTTATACCGGTTATAGGGGGAATTATAACAATAAACTCTATGAGGCGTTCAGAGATTTTAAACAAGCAGGGGCAACCGAATTGGTATTGGATTTGCGCTATAACCCCGGTGGCGACGTGTCGGCGGCCATTTATCTCGCATCGTTAATCGCGCCCGAAGCGGAAGTTAGAAACAAGTCGGTATTCAGTATCATGAGTTACAACAAATTTGTGAACGCTATATTTGATGAAAATAAGTGGGACAGAAGCGACCGGTTGGGTGTTTACGACACAAACAAAGCCCCAAATCCATTGGATGCGAATCTGAATCTGGAGAAAGTATACGTCCTGACCACCCGCAGCTCCGCCTCGGCATCCGAATTAACCACTTTCTGCCTGAAACCCTATATGGCAGTAGAACACATAGGCGAATATACTGCGGGTAAATATACCGCTTCATGGACGATACACGCATATAACAGTTTTAAGAAAGACGGACAAGAAAGGGTGCAACCCATTTATAAAGAATCGAAACTTTCGGCTGATGAGAAAAATCAACTGAAAAATTGGGGAATGCAGCCCATCGTAGGTAGGTATACCGACAAAAACGGTAAGGATTTTATTGATGATGGTACACTTATTCCTAATCACCCAATCGAGACAGAAGAATATAATACAGAGACCTGGAAACCGATAGGCGATGAAAACGACTATCTGTTCGCTAAAGCTATCTCACTGATTACTGGAAAACCCTACACAACGGCATCGGTGCGCAGCATATCCGATAAGAGATTCATTGATGCCGGATTGTTTTCTCCGTCAGAAAAATTAAACAGAAGAGGGGTTCATATAGACAATATAACATCCAAGCAGGGTGAACTTCGATAGATCAATCAACGCCGAAGCATCGAAATGCTAACCCTATAAATGTTCCGGGACCTTCTTTATCCTCTCATTTTCTATCGCGTCATACTTGATATAGTGGTCACGCCCAAGAATCGTTTGCAGCTCCACATCGCGTTTCTTTTTCAGTTTGTCAACCCGTTTCTGTCTGTTGCATAAAAAACAATGTTCGGCTTTGTTCACTTTCTGCAAAAAATGCAGTTCCATTTCTCGGAGTTGTTGTGCCTGATCGTCATCAAAACCGATCAGCTCTTGCATGGAAGAAACTTTCTCTTCCACACTCTTTACCAATAGATTCTCTATAATAGATGACTGCTGGGCGGAAAGACCCATGATGGCTAACAATAACAGGGAGAGGGCGAGGGTGAAAATCTTTTTGTTCATACTATTTCCTATTTTTCAGTAAGACTGATATTATGTAGAATTGTTTAACCTTCTCTGAATTACGCTACCGGATATCTCTCCGGAATTTCGTCCATGATGGCAAACAGCTCTTGGAGGGTGTTGGCACGGAGCATGGCGATGCGTGTCGCCTTGAAATCGGGGATCCCCTTGAAGAGGGGCGAGGCGGCCAAGTGGCGCCGCATATGGAGGATTCCCCGTGTTTCGTCGATCCGCTCCACACTTTCGAGCAGCTGTCTCTTGAGGATATCGAGATACCAGTGGAACGGCTCCTTGGGAAGATGCTCCCCTCTCTGCAGATAATGCTTCAGCTCCCGGAATATCCAGGGAGCACCGATACTCCCCCGGCCAATCATCGCCGCATCCACCCCCGTCTCGTCGAATCGCCGACGGCAGCCCTCCACCGTGGTCACATCCCCATTTCCAATGATAGGGATATGCATGCGCGGGTTGTTCTTCACCTCCCCGATCAGTCTCCAGTCCGCCTCCCCCTTATACATCTGCGCGCGGGTACGCCCATGGATGGTCAGCGCCACGATACCGCAATCCTGCAGCTGTTCCGCCAAGGGGACAATAATTTTGGAATGGTCGTCCCACCCTAAGCGGGTCTTCACCGACACCGGTTTCTTCACCGCCTTCACCACCCTTTCGGTAATCGTCCGCATCACTTCGGGTGTTTTCATCATTCCCGAACCGGCCCCCTTGCCGGCGATCTTCTTTACCGGGCAACCGAAATTGATATCGATCAGGTCGGGGTCGGCATCTTCGCAGATCTTGGCAGCCTCCACCATCGCATCGGGATCATTGCCATAGATCTGTATCCCGATCGGGCGCTCCTCCCCACCAAAGAGGATCTTCTGCTTGCTCTTCTTTATATCCCGGATAAGGGCGTCACTCGACACAAATTCGGTATAGACCATATCGGCTCCGAACTGCTTGCAGAGCAGCCGGAACCCTATATCGCTCACATCCTCCATAGGAGCAAGGAAAACGGGATAAGCCGGAAATTCTATATTGCCAATCTTCATACGTCAGACCTCATTGTTCATACAGGCTCACCCCACCTTTTATTTCAAAATCACCACCACCCATCATTTTTTCACCGTCAATATCCCCTTCTCATCAATCGTCATCTCATCAATAAAGACCACCCTCTCGTCGCCGGTTTTTTGGGTACGCCCGTGATAGACGGTATAGATCTTGCCGTCATCTTTCGACCGGAAGAGCATATTGTGGCCGGTACCGGTCACCTCCCCGCCCGAGTCAATATCCTTCTCGAGGATGGGGTTGTTCTCCGCCTTGACAAACGGCCCTAACGGATTATCGCCCACCGCGTAGCCCACCGCGTAGTTCTCCCCTCCGAAAAAGTTGGCGGAATACATCATATAGATCTTCCCCCCCTCTACAAAAGCGAATGACCCTTCCGTCCAGCGGCGGTTGACCTCCCCGGAAGTGACCGAACGGCTCTCCCACTCCGTCTGCGGATCATCCATGGTGGAAGGAGGCTGCAGAAGCAACACCGGCTCCCCGATGACGGAGCGGAAGTCGTTGGCGATCTCCACGCCATAGACCCAGCTCTCTTCGATCTCCTGGAAAAGGTTCTGCGCGCGTGCCCACTCAGCCACCTCGCTCTCCACCGGATTCTTGTAACAGCAACGGGAGTAGTAGAGATAGGTGCGTCCCTCATGCTGCAGGATATTGGCATCGATGATGGGATACCCCGGATCGAACAGCGGCCCGTCGGATATCTCTATGAACGGCCCCGTCGGCCGGTCCGCCACCGCCACCCCGATACGGAAGTTCTCCAGCTCGTCGGTCGGATTCTCCTTCCAGTCGGCACTGAAAAACATGTAGTAGCGCCCCTCCATCTCATACACCTCGGGTGCCCAGTAGTTCTTCACCGTCCATGAGCCGGGCTGGTCACCGGCATAAACCCTCCCCTCGAAATGCCAGTCGCCGAGGTTGTCGGAGCTATAAGCACCAAATCCTCTCTCCACGCCACCCGTACCATACATATAATACTTCCCGTCGGAAGCGGAGAGGATAAACGGATCGCCAAAGGCGACCGGCAGCGGGTTTGAATAGGCCACCCCGCCCTCCGCCGAAGCGCCCTTTGGCCGATTGCTGCAGGCAGTGACAATCGCCGCACCCCACAGGACAAGGGTAACCCCCCAGAAAAATTGTTTCATCATACTTCTTTTTTATACTATTGGCAACAAAGATAAAAAAAAAAGGAGAACCTTCTCAGATTCCCCCTCTATTCCTCTCCGGAGCAACCCGGCATAAACTCTCTCTATTTCACCTTGTCCACGATCGCCTTGAATGCTTCGGGGTGGTTCATTGCCAAATCGGCAAGCACCTTGCGGTTGATTTCGATTTCATTTTTGTGCAGCGCCCCCATCAGGCGAGAATAAGACATGCCCTGTTCGCGGGCGGCGGCATTGATACGCTGGATCCACAAAGCGCGGAAGTTGCGTTTTTTGTTTTTGCGGTCACGATAGGCGTAGGTAAGCCCCTTCTCCCACGTGTTTTTGGCTACTGTCCACACATTCTTGCGGGCACCGATATAGCCTTTTGTTAATTTCAGAACTTTTTTTCTGCGGTTGCGCGAGGCAACATGATTGACTGATCTTGGCATAATGTTACTTGTTTTGAATGATAGCGTCCCTGTCGTGCAGAGCTCTTGGCGGCATACATCCTGTTACTAAATCTCTTTTTGGAAACCTATCCTGCAGATTATTTCAATCCCAGCAGGACTTTAACACTGTTTACGTCAGATTTATGCACCAGACCGGTCTGCGTCAGATTCCTCTTCTGCTTCTTGGTCTTCTTGGTCAAAATATGACTCTTGTAAGCATGTTTCCGCTTGATTTTCCCTGTTCCGGTAAGGGTGAACCTCTTTTTGGCACCGGAATTAGTCTTCTTTTTTGGCATTTTGCTCTCCTTGAATTTGTTATTGTTATTGCTCCTCTCCGCCACTATACGGCGAAAAAGTTTGCAAAAGTAATGATTTTATTCTCGTTACGCAAGGTTTTCAGCGATTTTTATGCCATGAATAGCAATAACCACCCCAAATACCCTCACTCAGCCTCAATCGCATCCTTCGCCTTCCGCCTCTTCACCAGTTTCATGTCGTGCCGCACCATCAACGCAACCAGCTCTGCGAAAGAGGTCTTGCGGGGGTTCCACCCCAGCAGGGTCCTGGCTTTGGTGGGATCACCCAAGAGCTGCTCCACCTCTGCCGGACGGAAATATTTGGGATCCACCTCCACCCGTACTTTCCCGGTGGCGGCGTCTATCCCCTTCTCATCTATCCCCTCCCCTTCCCAACGCAAGGTGATGCCGGCCTCGGCAAAGGCGAGGGAGCAAAACTCGCGTACGGTATGCATCTCGCCGGTGGCCACCACGAAATCTTCAGGCCTGTCGTGCTGCAGCATCAGCCACATGCACTCCACATAATCCTTGGCGTAGCCCCAGTCCCGCGATGCGTTCAGGTTGCCGAGATAGAGCTTCTCCTGCATCCCCTGTGCGATCCGGGCCACGGCGATGGTGATTTTCCGGGTGACGAAGGTTTCGCCGCGCCGCTCGCTCTCATGATTGAAGAGGATGCCATTTACGGCAAACATGCAATACGACTCCCGGTAGTTCTTCG
>JAAYFR010000076.1 GCA_012728155.1 Bacteroidales bacterium
ACCAGTCAGACGGACAGGAATTTCAAGTACCACTGGTGCACTTTCAACCACATGCAAGAAATCGATATGAAGAATGGTATCCTTTATCGGATGAAACTGCAGCTCTTTCACAATAGACATCAATTTCTTTGCACCAAGATCGAGATGTACCAGGAAGACCTCCGGTGTATAGATCAATTTACGCACATCACTCTGCTTCACTACAAAATTTAGATTGGCTTCACCATGACCACCATATACCACACATGGAATAAACCCCTCCTTACGGTATGCTTTGGCAGCTTTTTTACCGAATTCATCTCTGATTTCGCCCTTTAATTCAAATGTTTTCATTTTTTACAATTTGTTTGTGTTACTCAAAATAAAGCGCTTTCTTTATTTCCCATCACACGGGAGCTTTCAAAAAAGCGGCGCAAAGATAATGATTTTCTTTTTATCAAACAACAATCTAAACCCAACAGCGTTACTTTTCGCTTATCGGTATGTTTATTCACAAAAAAATAGCTATTTTTGCAGCGCTAACTTTAACTTTCAAAAGTTGGTATGATAATTAGCGCTCACTATGGCAAGGTAGATATGATTTTCTCCTCTGCTTTTTTAGCTCAACGAAAACGTTCATTGAATAATGATTAACAGAAATTTAATTCGTATCAGAGTAGTACAATTGGTTTATGCCTGGTACCAGAATACGAATAAAGATTTGCTCACCGCCGAAAAAGAACTTCTATTCGGCCTGCAGAAGTCATACGATCTTTACTATTTTCTACTTCTTCTGATGGTAGAACTTACCGATTCGTATCAAAACAGGATAGAGACAAGACGAAATAGGTTTTTGCCCACGGAGGAGGATTTACATCCCAACACCCACCTTATCAATAATAAGTTTATCCTGCAGCTGCGCGAGAACAAGCAATTCCAAAAGCAACTTACGCAACGCCCCATGTCCTGGGAATCAAACGAATCGTTCATCAAGAACCTGTTGGACACTATTTTATCTTCTGATTTTTACCAAGAGTACATCGCGATCAGCGACCCTACCTACAAGGAGGATCAGGAGTTCTGGCGGAAGACATTCAAACAGCTTATCTATCTGAACGAAGAGCTGGATGATATTTTGGAAGATGAGTGCATCTATTGGAATGACGATGTAGAAATCGTACAAACTTTCGTCATGAAGACCATCAAGCGGTTTTCTGCCGAGAATGGCGACCAACAGCCTCTTTTGCCGATGTTTAAAGACGATAAGGATAGGGAATATGCACTGAAGTTGCTTCATAATTCCATATTAGACGAAAAGGAGTACCGCCATCTTATTGAGAAGCATACCGAAAAATGGGATTTCGACCGTATCGCATTTATGGATCTTATTGTCATGCAAGTAGCTCTTTCCGAGATATTTACATTTGAGTCTATTCCGACCAACGTGTCGCTAAATGAATATATCGAGATCGCCAAATCATACAGTACCCCCAAGAGTGGTACCTTTGTCAACGGAATTTTGGATGCGATTGTACAGGAAATAAAAGAGGAAAAGCGTATCTTTAAAAAATAATTATACACACTTAAATAATCATTCTTATGAATATTCTATTACAAGCAGCACCCGGTGGTGCAGGAGGTATGGGTGGCACCCTGTTAATGATAGTAGCTATTTTTGCCGTATTTTATTTCTTTATGATACGCCCCCAGCAGAAAAAACAGAAAGAGCTGCAGAAGAGCCGCGAAGCGATGAAAGTGGGAGATAAGGTTGTCACTTCAGGTGGTATCCACGGACGGATCAGAGAAGTTGGCGACACATGGTTTTTAGTAGAAGTGGCGGACGGCGTAAAATTAAAATTTGAAAAAGGTTCAGTATACGCCTCATCGGCCGACGTAGCACAACAGACCAAGTAAACCGTATTTGTGATGGAAGTAAAAGCTATCATCAGGAAATGGCAACCCGGGATTAAAGTCTTCTTTTCCACCTTTCCGTGGAAAAACGTACTGGCTTTCCTGTTATTTCTGGTGCTGGCTTTTATTTTCTGGTTGATGCTCTTTTTTCAAAAAGAGAATGTAGATGGCACCTACAGGATAGCGCTGAAATATACGAATATACCGAATGATGTAGTATTCGATAATCCTTTGCCCTCTTTTTTAGAAGTCAGCGTTGCCGACAATGGAGCGCAGATCTTTCGTCTTGACATGAGAAAGAGAGACTCGCTCGAGATCAATGTCACAGAAATGATAGAAGGAGGCATTACAATGATTCAGGGCGATCAGTACAGGCAGCTCATCCAGTCGCAGTTATTTTCCAGCAGCAGCATAAGGGGGTATTATCCCATGAACATATCTCTGGCAACCTCTAAATTACAAAGTAGGGAGCTACCTGTAATTTTCGATGGAGAGATCACAACAAGCAGAGGCAACTTAGTAGCGGACAGTGCCACCTTTATTCCGGAAGTAGTGATGGCTTATGGTTCCCGGCAATCGCTCGACGAACTGAAGGGGGCGGTGACCGAATATACACTATTCAAAAACCTGAAAGCTACATCGCAACTACCTGTCAATATAAACCATGTGGAGGGGGTGAAATTCATTCCTTCACGGGTAGATATATATATCCCCGTAAAGGAGTACACCGAACGAACGTTTGAAGTACCCATTACCGCCACACATATGCCGTCGAAGTTCGACGTGAAATTTTTTCCGTCGCGCGCCAACATCACCATTTCTGTTACGCTTGAAGAGTATAAGAAGATTGCCCCGGAAGATTTTTCCATTGAACTCGATTACAGGAAATTTCACGAAAACGAGGATGGACGTGTGGAACTTGAACTGACAAACAGGCCCTCCTCCGTGATCAATCCACGGATCTCCCCCACATCGGTCGAATTTCTGTTTGAAAGTAAGAACGACAAATGATAACGATTGGCATCACCGGAGGAATAGGAAGTGGAAAATCAGTCGTGTCAGAAATTTTCCGCCTGCATGGGATTCCTCTGTACAATGCAGATAGGGAAGCAAAGAAGTTGAATGACTCATCCTCCTATATCCGCGAGCAATTGACAAGGCAATTCGGAGAAGATATCTATAGGGATGGCCTACTCGATAGAAAAAAGCTGGCCGCCATCATTTTTCAGGATAGCCACCAATTGTCGTTTGTCAACTCCATTATCCATCCGGAACTGGCCAAACATTTCACCGGTTGGTGCCAACAGCGGGCGAACTATCCGATGGTGGTTCTCGACGCCGCCCTACTAATTGAAGCAGGATTTCACCAATTCGTGGATAAGGTGATCATGGTGCAGGCCCCCAAAGCACTACGTATCGCC
>JAAYFR010000077.1 GCA_012728155.1 Bacteroidales bacterium
ATCCAGGGGAACCCATCTTGATAAATAGGGTCGAAAGGCCATTGCGGTTTCAGAAAATGGAAGAAATCAAGAATTTCGGGAGATAAAGTGCCGGGATCGTAATTCTCGTCATTCCTTGACTTGGCCTCCCTCAGGTCGTCTTCAACATGAGTGTATGCAATAATCAGCGGTTTCCCGTCTATCCTATACCATGTATCAGGATAACGATTGGGTTGATACAACTCCTTGTACAAATTCCGAACGGTTTGGAATGAACGGGAATGTGTATAGAATACAACTTTGGGTGGATTCCATCCATCTTTCAACATTTCATCAATCACCGCGCATACTTTCATGAATACGTTGGCATAGATGAGGGAGTTTGTGGTGTCGAAGAATATGAAATCGACCCCTGCCATAGTGAGCATTTGCATTTGTTTTCTTATCACCCATTCATCCTCAGAGTTATAATATCCCCATATAGGCTCACCCCAATAATGCGCCTGACCATCCGGGCTAATATTGGGATCATGATGATTGAAATCGGTCAGTATCTTTAGTCCGTTTGGCATAGCCAGTATTTTGGTGGCGTCATATATGCCGGTTGCATAGGGTTGCCCAATCCAGGGCCAGTAGAAGATACCTACTTGCCTGTTTTTCTTATATCCTGAAATTTCACTGAAACTGCGCCCGAAATGATCTACTCCCACCATATTAAAACTGTTGTATTTACTTTTGGGAGCGGGTTCAACAGATTCGTTATTTTGATTGTGCCCGTTATCCATATTGGATTTTTCGGGATTTTCCGGGATAAGTGGATGTGCAGAAGTACATTCCACGAAACTGAAAAATAATATAATGAATAAGAAAAGGTGATGTTTCATACGCGCATTGATTGTTTTAGATGCTACTTCTAAATCGATAATTTCCCGATCCGACCTTAAGGATCACATAATCCTTTGTTTCCTCCAACACGGAAATCTCTTTCACTGTGGATATTTTCCTGTCTCCTTCAGTAATACTCCGCGCGCTTTTTGCTGGCACATGCACTATCGCGGTGGTATTTTCCGGAATTCCAATTTCCATCGTCAGGTTGCTCCCTTGTCTGCGCCATGCACTCTTTATTTTTCCTTTTACCGTATCCCGCTCACCTTCCGCGAATTGCAGGTCTCCCATGATGTATGGTTTGATGGAGAATTGTGCAAACCCCGGATGATTGAAATCAGGTATGATCCCCAGGATATATTTGTAAAACCATGAACCTACCGATCCCATCATGGGATGATTATGGGAATTCATGGCGTCTCCGGTAAGGTATTCCCACCTTTCCCATAATGTGGTGGCACCATTTGCCAACATAAATCCCCAACTCGGATAAGTGGTCTGCGTGGCTATTTTGTAGGCCACATCGGGATGGCCCTGTTCTGTCAATACCTCCAACAGATATTTTGTGCATAGGTTGCCGGTGGTAAGATGGTAGTTGTGTCTCTTCACATCCTCTACAAGGTTTTTTATTACCCGGGGGGTTTTTCTTTCATCCGGAAGGCCAAGGTATAGGGCGAACGAGTTGCAAGCCTGGTTATTAGAAGCGTATCCGCCCGTTTGTTCGTTCCAGTATTCGCGATTGATGGACAGGTAGATCTCCTTGGCAAGCGTTTTGTACCGTGCTACGTCTGCTTCCCGGCCGATCACTTTGGCCATATCGGATAAAAGATTCGCGCAATAATAGAGATATCCGGTCGAGATGAACCGCCCCGGTGTATCCCTCGAAACGCCCGATCCGTTCGGATCCATCAGGAAATCTCTTGGGGGGCACCAATCCCCATAATAACTGTAATCCACAATACCATTATTTGTGCGTGAGTGTAGATAATCGACCCATGCTTTCATCCCGTCAAAATGCTCCTCAATAACCCGTTTGTTGCCGTAAAATTCATAGCTTTTTTGTGCCAGCAACAGATAACTGGCGGATACCGGGTCGGCAGGCCTCATCCCGAACCTGAAGGGTGCGACGCAGGTGATGGTCCCGTGTGCGTCCTGTGTGTCGCTGACATCTTGAAGGTATTTGGGGTAAAAGCGGGAGTGGTCGAAATTATAAATGGCTTGTTCTATTCTTACCGTAAGGTCGTTAAGCCATCCCATCCGTTCGTCGCGTTGAGGACAGTCGGTTGGCACACTGTGCAGGTTGCTGGCTTCCGTATTGACCACCATCTGATGAATGTCATTCAATAGCGGGTTGCTGCTTTTGAATTTTCCGGATTGTTTCAAGTCGGAACGGACGACCTTTATTCTGATATCATCCTCAAGGGGTTTGGAGGGTAGTCCTTCTACCTGCACGTATCTGAATCCGTGATAGGTATATGCCGGCTCCCAGGTCTCAATGCCCTTCCCATTCAAAATATAAGTGTCCATGGCTTTCGCATTCCGGAGATTTTCCTGGTTCACGAACCCGTTTTCGTGGAGGGTTTCGGCGAACCGAAGTGAAATTTTGGTGCCGGCATCTCCTTTTACCTTTAAAGATGCCCATCCGGCAAGATTCCGGCCTGCGTCAAACACATATATACCCGGTGCCGGCTCTTTCAATAGGGTAGGGGTGATCTCTTCAACAATCCTAATGGGTTCAACTCTTTGGGAGACCATCTTTCCGGCAGGGTCATCGGTATTATGTGCCCAGGCCCATTCTTCGTTCATCAATCCCGGAGGTACGCCCGGTTCATATATTTGGGGATTTTCAAGGCGAGCATCATAATGCTCCCCGTCAAAAATGGTCGAATATTTTATCGGGCCGGTCGTCACCGATCGGAACCTATCGGATGTGAGAATTTCCGTGGTGGAGTCCTTGTAAGTTATTTCCACCTGTATGCGTAACCTGGGAGAACCTAACCATCCCTGGGCAACAGGTATGACAAAACTGTTGGGGGCTTTCAACAGATAATCTGCTATGTCGTAAGTGACATAATAGACCCTTTTGCTATAGCTGCTTTGAGCAGGATCCAATACGTTGGTCCCCACTTTTTTACGATTGATATAAAGTTCATAAGAACCAAGTCCCGAAATATATGCGCGAGCCTGTTTGATGCTCTCCCGGGGTACAAAGGTCCCTTTAAAATATTGTACTCTGCCCGGCATCCCCGGCACATAACCGATCCAGCCGGACAGCCACTCTTCCTGGCCCAAGAGGCCCGTTTCGAAAAAAGCGGATTCTGACCAGTCCGATGCTCTCCCTTCATTTTGCCAGGCCCTTACTTTCCAGTAATAACGTTGCCTACTTTTCAGTTTCCAGTTGTCGTAGTAAATTCCCGTAGATTGCGATGAGTTTATCTTCCCGCTATCCCAAATGTCACCGTTATCGGCATGAAGATTCTCAAGAGAAGAAGAAATAATAATATGATAAGCTGTTTGTGTAAGACCTCTTTGATCTGACTCCAGGCGCCAACTTAATTGAGGGAGAAAATCGATGCCGATAGGGTCTTTTTCATAATCGGCTTTTAAATCAATTACTTTTAGTGGTTGAATTTGTTCCTCCGCATATAAGTGGGGAATACTAAACAGTACCAATAACAGGTACGCAATAAAGCGACAATCTTTTCTTCTCATGCTTTTCTTTTCAAAGGAGTATTAATGACTATTTTTTACTATCGAAACAAAGATAATGGTGAAATGCCCTGACGCTGTTGTAATAATTGTTCGCTTTTTTGTACATTCAGGTTTATTTTTCTGAACTCTTGTAATTTTTTCATTTTTTCATTGTACAAATTATCCAATATGAATATTAGTTCGTATTTTCGGTTAAAATCTTCAGCACATTCTATTTTATGATGAAATTCAAATCGAAATGAAGCATATCTGTCTAAAGGAAATATTTTTAATCATAACAGTGCTGTTATGTTCCTCCTTCATGAAGAAACCTCAAAAACCAAATGATGGTCGAATGGTTCAGTCAATGGAGGAGCCCTATCTTTCAGCCGACATCTCTTTCCTCGATGTGAATTCTTTTGCACAGGATTCATTAGGAAATATATGGATGGCTACTTTGGGGGGATTGAACAGGTATAATGGGTATGAGTTTGAACATTATTCACATAATTCATCGGATAGCACATCTCTTTGGCATGATTTTGTATTCTCCTTGTTGATAGACTCGTCGAAAAACTTCTGGGTGGGGACGGCC
>JAAYFR010000009.1 GCA_012728155.1 Bacteroidales bacterium
ATAGTTTCAATGCTCAATACAGTTGAGAAAATTATTTTCTTACAAGGAAACAATATTAGTTTTCCTATATTGAAAACTATATGGATCACCAAAATTCAATCTTACAATGCCGTGTTTAGTCAATATAAAATATTGCTAAAAGAGTGTAAATTTTCGAACTTTCTCAAAAATGCGGACAAATTGCGGACACGGGGAGCAAAACAAAAACGCTAAATATTTTATTATTAAATATTTAGCGTTTTAAATTCGTACCCAGAGCCGGGATCGAACCGGCATGGAAATGAATCCACTGGTGTTTGAGACCAGCGCGTCTACCAATTCCGCCATCTGGGCATTCCCAAAAAGAGAATGCAAAAGTACGCAAATTTTTGATATTTCGAAATAAGTTGGCATTCTTTTTTGTAGATTTTCTTTGGTCTTAAATTTTTTCCGGAGGATAAGGGTGGAATTGGATTCATGCGCAGTTTTTCGATTGTCTTTCTGTCGCATTTTATGGCATTGTTTTTGAATATTTCTTGTTGCTATCTTCATTTTGTTTTGTATCTTTAAGAACGAATTTGAGGATGAGATAAACAAATTGTTGCGAAGGGCGTTATTTAACTAAATGATGAAAGTGACAACTCTGTTTGATCTCTGATAAAATTCAAATAAAAGGTGGGTGCGAATAAAGATAAGTTTCATTTTTTAATACATATATAATCTTAGGAATGAGAAACAATCATAATTATTGTGTAATAATGAGTGGTGGAGTAGGAAGCCGCTTCTGGCCCTTCAGCAAGGAGGGAAAACCCAAACAATTTCTTGATTTCTTCGGAACGGGACGGTCGCTGTTGCAAAGTACTTTCGACCGTTTTAAAAAGATCGTTCCGGTGGAGAACATATACATTGTGACGAACGATGTGTATGCCGAAATGACGAAGAAGCAGTTGCCCGAACTGAAAGATGACCAACTCCTGCTGGAGCCGATCAGACGGAATACCGCTCCCGCCATTGCTTATGCTTCTTTCAGAATCAATGCCATCGATCCCGACGCGAATATAGTTGTCGCTCCTTCGGATCATCTGATTGTGAATGAGGATGAGTTCATTGCGGATATTCAAAAGGGATTGGATTTTGTGAATGACAATCAGGTTTTGTTTACACTCGGAATTAAACCGAGTCGCCCCGAAACAGGTTATGGATATATCCAGGTGAGCGAAGAAGAGAAAGATGGAATCTACAAGGTAAAAGCGTTTACTGAAAAGCCCAATTTCGACTTGGCCAGGAAATTTGTCGATAGTGGCGAGTTTGTCTGGAACTCCGGCATTTTCTTGTGGAATGTAAATGCCATTTTGGATGCATTTAAAAAATATCTTCCCGATATCAACCAGAAATTCAATGAGGGAAAAGATTTGTTCAATACCTCCGGAGAGAAAAAATTTGTCGATTCCACCTTTCCGTTTTGTCCAAATATATCGATCGATTATGGTATTTTGGAGAAAGCAGATAACGTATATGTGAATATATCCAATTTTGGCTGGAGCGACTTGGGTACTTGGGGTGCCCTGCATGAAGTCTTGGATAGGGATGGGGAAGATAATGCCAGTCTGCATTGTAAATCCCTCTTTATTGAGAGTACCGACAATGTGGTCGCCATGAGTGAGGAAAAGCTGGTCGTCTTACAGGGACTTGACGGATATATTGTGGCTGAATCGGATAACGTGCTGATGATCTGTAAGAAAAGTGAAGAGCAGCGGATCAAGCATTTCGTCACGGATGTGAAATTTCGTTATGGCGACGAATATGTCTAATCAATCTCTGCCGCCTCGATTCTCTTTTTTATTGTTTTAAATGCCGCTATCCCGTAAAGCGTGTAAATATCAATCAGAGGGCTTGACTGTGTAGTCGAGCCCTCTGTGCAAAAACACCAAAAATTGATTTGGAGTTGCGAGCGCTAACTGATGAATAGCAGCTCTCTGTACTTGGGCAGGGTCCACATCTGATTGTCCACGATCAATTCCAGTTTATCCACATGATAGCGGATCACATCGAAATAGATTTCTACCTTGTCGTGGTAAGCTACGGCTTTCTCACGTGCCTCCTCCAATTTATTGGCCTCTTTCCGGGCTTCCACCATATCGTCCGCATTGGTCTTTATCGCCGAGATATGGTCTGCGATCTCCTCGATAAGCGCGGCATCTTCCTTCGACAGCCTGTCGGCCTTTTCCTTGTCGAAGACGGCATGCATTTTATAAATATTGTCGAGCAACATCGACTGGTATTCGGTGGCGACCGGGATGATATGGTTCATGCAGAGGTCGCCCAGCACCCGTGCTTCTATCTGTATCTTCTTGGTATAGGTCTCCCACTTTACCTCGTTACGCGCGTGGAGTTCTTTTTCGTTTAGCACGCCGATGCTTTCGAACATCTCTACCGTCTCTTTCGAGGTATAACGGTCGAAAATCACGGGAACGTTGGTTTCGCAGTCTAATCCGCGCCGTTTGGCCTCTTCTTTCCACTCATCGCTATAACCGTTGCCGTTGAAGCGGATGGGTTTCGACTCCCTGATATAGAAGCGGAGGGTGTCGAAGATAGCCTGCTCCTTCTTCATACCCTTTTTCATTTTCGCATCGATCTCCTTCTTGAATTCGATCAGTTGGGCAGCCATCACAGAGTTCAACGCGATCATTGCCGATGAGCAGTTGGCTGATGATCCCACTGCCCTGTATTCAAACCGGTTACCGGTGAAGGCGAATGGCGATGTGCGGTTCCTGTCGGTATTGTCCACCAGTACTTCGGGGATATGTGCGATGCCTAATCTCATCTGTTTCAGCTCATCCACGGTGATGTCGTCATCTTCGGAGCTCTGTTCGAGCTTGTCGAGCACCGCCGAGATCTCCGTTCCCAAAAAGATAGAGATGATGGCGGGCGGCGCTTCGTTCGCTCCTAATCGGTGTGCGTTGCTGGCGGTCATGATGGAGGCTTTCAACAATCCATTATGCTTGTGCACGGCCATGATCGTGTTCACTAAGAAAGTGACGAACAGCAGGTTCTCATTGGCCGTCTTGCCGGGGGTGAACAGGCCGATCCCGGTATCTGTGCCTAACGACCAGTTGCTGTGTTTACCTGATCCGTTTACGCCGGCAAATGGTTTCTCGTGCAACAACAGTTTGAAATGATGTCTGGCGGCAATCTTATGCATCAGTGTCATGATCAGCAGGTTCTGATCGACTGCCAGATTGGTTTCGCCGTAGATGGGCGCCAGCTCGAACTGATTGGGTGCCACCTCATTATGACGCGTTTTTAACGGGATGCCGTATTTATATGCTTCCAGTTCCACTTCACGCATAAAAGATGCCACACGGGGAGGGATTGCCCCGAAATAGTGGTCTTCCAGCTGTTGGTTTTTGGCGCTCTCATGTCCCATAAGGGTACGTTCGGTGAGGCTCAGGTCGGGACGGGCGGCGTACAACGCCTGGTCCACTAAGAAATACTCCTGTTCCCATCCGAGGTAGGAATAGACTTTCCGCACATCAGGATGAAACAGTTTACAAACTTCCACTGCCGCCCTGTCCACCGCCGAAAGCGATTTCAACAACGGAGTCTTATAGTCCAGTGCTTCTCCCGTGTAAGAGATGAAAACGGTAGGAATACACAATGTGTCGTCGATGATAAATGCGGGTGAAGAGGGATCCCAGGCGGTATACCCCCTTGCTTCGAAAGTGTTGCGGATACCGCCGCTGGGAAAACTCGACGCATCGGGTTCCTGTTGTGCCAGCAGTTTGCCGGAAAATCGCTCGATGATGGCTCCGGCGGGTCCGTCTATATAATCGATAAAAGAGTCATGCTTCTCGGCAGTACCTTCGGTGAGCGGCTGGAACCAGTGGGTGTAATGGGTGGCACCCATCTCCATGGCCCACATCTTCATCCCCGCTGCCACGTGGTCGGCGATGCCCCGGTGCAGCGTAGTACCCCGGTCGATCGCCTCCAACACGATATTCATCGTCTCCTTGGAGAGGTATTTGGACATCTGTGTCCGATTGAACACATACTTGCCATAATACTCCGAAGGGAGTTGTGTCGGCGGAGCCACTTCCACGGGTGTTCTCTTCGATGCTTCTTCTACTGCTTTAAAACGTAATGTTGACATAATCAATGAAAGTTTGATAACCGGGGCTCTTTATCCCCCTGTTTTTATTGTTGTGAAATAAATCTGCTGCAAAAATAATCAATTTGTTTGACAATCCAAATAAAAATGATGAAAAAGTTATATTTTCAGATAAAATTTAACTTTATGATTATTTTATCATGTTTTGATTATCAAAAACACACAAAAGACGCTGTTTTGAGTTCGCTTTCATATTGAATGAAGCAAATTCATGGCAAAAGTAACCATTTTTAAATGAAATGGCTGTTTTTTAGGAAATTCTCTTCTGGAAAGGGTACTTCAAAACGTAATGTCCATTTAACAATGGTTTGAGTTTTTATCAAGTAACAGGTATGAAGTAGTACTTGCCGCTTATACTGGAAGTAGTCGCAGAACTGTTTCGGGAGATTGTCATTGAAGTTGTATGTACCCGTCGGCAACATTTTTCGAGGCTTCTGGGGAGACGACCTACCGTTAAATAAAAACCACCCCGCTAACTAACCAGTATCAGCGGGGCAGTTAGTTTGCTGTTTTATGCTTATCTTATAGTGAGCAAGAAAATTTAAGACGAAACGTGCTGTTGTCCAAATGCTTTTTTATATCTTTGCTTGGCAACAAGTTAAATATCTCGATGATGGACAGTGATTTGATAATCAATAGCATTCAACGGGTTTTAAGTGTCACTCCCGGAAGCATTCATGCGATACTGTATGGAAGTCGGGCAAGAGGTGATGCCCGTCCCGACAGTGACGTGGATTTACTCCTTATTGTTAATGAAGAGCGACTTACAGAAAAAGAGCGACAGGATATTATCAATCCCTTGTTTGCCATCGAATATGAAACCGGCGTGTTGATTAATCCCATTGTTTTGTTAAAAAAACAATGGGAGTCAACTATAACGCCCTTTTACGAAAATGTAATTAAGGAGGGGATTGTACTATGCTGACAAACGAAGACAGGGGACAGATTGTGATGCTGCAAAAAGACAATGCACGACAGGCCTTACGAGAAGCACAGGTCATGATGGACAATTGCTTTTGGAATGCTGCTATTAACCGAATGTATTATGCATGTTATTACGCTGTTTCGGGCTTGATGGTAAAAAATGGTATCGAAACAAAAACTCATGCGGGAATTCGCCAGATGTTAGGTTTGCATTTTATTCGTACCGGAAAACTTTCAGTTGACGCAGGCAATATCTTTTCCAACTTGTTTTCAAAACGGCAGAGCGGTGATTATGATGCTTTTATTTATTTCGACAGGGACACGGCTGAAACATTATATCCGCAGGCAGAAAGTTTTATCAAGCTAATAGAAGAACTAATAGACAATGACTAAATTGTCGCTGGCATACTTTTAAGCTGCCCCGGGAAAAACGATTAAGGAATCTATTTTTCATCGAGGCTTATGATTTCTAATACATCACACGTTTTGGCGCTTGGCGAAGTGGCACTTTTAGCATAAAAGTTTCATAGTAGCACTTCACCCCGCCATTACGCAAA
>JAAYFR010000078.1 GCA_012728155.1 Bacteroidales bacterium
AAATAAAACGGTATCTCTCGAAAAAAAAGAGAAATTCCGCTTTGAAAACTATTAACTTGAGTTGGGAATTTTAAATGAGATTTTTAAGTTATATATGAAGTCGGTGATCTGCTTGATGAAATCGGCTGCTGCCTCGTTTTTTATTTTTTTGTGCTCTTTCTCATTTCCGGAATTGAGTGTGGTGAGGGCATATTTGCTGCTCATCCGTCTTCTCACCTCCAGCGATTGGTTGATCACTGCCAGAAGCTCTTCATCATGGATCGGCCGGGAGAGGAATGCGTCGGCACCGCATCTGATTCCTTTTATCCGCTCCTCTTTGGAGCCATAGGCGGAGAGCAGTATGACGGGGATATGTGAGGTGGCGTCTGATTTTTTGATCTCTTTGCATAGATCGCTGCCGTCGATTCCCGGGAGAACGATATTGGCAATGATGATATCGGGCATGATCTGGATGGCCTGCTGGATGGCTTTTTCACCGCTATCCACTGTGAGGATCTGGTAGCTGCTCTCCAAGAGGGAAGAGAGGTAATAGACTATATCTTTGTTGCTCTCCACGATGAGCAGCGAGGGGTTTTCTCTTTCCGGGATAGAATTTCCGGTGTTATTATCCTCTTCTCCAATATTTTGAATCATGGAATTATGAATGAAGATGGCATGTTTGTCGTTTTGTACCCTCTCATTGCATACCGGAAGGGTAAATTTAAATTGTGTCCCTTTTGAGGGTTTAGATGTTATATCAATGGAGCCATTGATTTCTTTCACCAGTTGATTGATGAGTGGAAGGCTGGTTATCGTGCTATTTGGTTTTGCGTGGTAAAAGGGATTCTGCTGAAGGTGGGCACGATGACAATCAGCGGTGTCGGTGACAATGATGGTGAGATTCTTATTTTTCTTGTCCCGGCTCAATTCGACCGATACGGTCTCATTTTCCCGGCAATTTTGAATGATGTTCCCTATCAGTTTAAAGAAAATGGAGCGCAATATTTCGGGTTGAAAATCCATTTGAAGCTCCCCGATAGTGGAGAGAAAGGAGTAGTTGATTTTTTTACTGTCGGCGAGTGGCGAGAAGCTCTCAAACAGATAGGTGAGAAAACCGATTATGTTTCCATGTACCGTCCTGTTGCCTATCCCCTGGCGGTCGGCACTCTCAGTCGATAGTATCTTATCGGTCAGCAGAATGAGATCTTTCGACTGGCGGGAGAGTATATCCAAGTCGATCGATATTTTATTGATCTGGTTGAGCTCCATCTTCTCTTTGACTCTCTCGATAAGTCCGGTAATAATGGCGACAGGCGTTTTGAACTCATCCGATATATGGCTGTAGAACTCCGATTTTATCTTCTCCATATAAAAAGAGGATTCAATCTTCCGCATCCTCTTTTTCAGTCTGTAGTGTTGGAGGAGGATAATGGCCAAGCCGGTAAAGGCGACTAAATAGAGCAGCATGGGATTGCTTATTATTGTCTCTCTCTTCTCCACACTCTGCAGTTGGGGTGCTTTTGAGGCATATGCCAGTTGGTGGGCAGCGATCCTGCCGGTGCTTTGTCCGTTTCGGAATCGATTGCCATAGGCAACGCTCTTGGCATAGGCCGACAGCGCTTCAAGGTTCTCTCCCTGCTGTTGGTGGAATTCGGAGAGGAGCCTATAGGCTTTTTCGAGTTGATTGGGCAATTGGAGCTCTTCGGCCAGCGATTGCCCCTCCTCTAAAAAAGGGGTGGCATCCCGCCATTTTCCTTTTCTCAGATAAAGATCGGCAATTGAAAAAGAGATCGCTGACCGGTTTAATTTATCGGATGTGTTTTTGAGGGAGTTGTAAGCATTTTCAATATATACCGATGCACTTTCCCAATCCCCTTCAGCCATATAGAGGTTGCCGATATCTTGAAAACAGAGAGCTACTTCCGACAGTGAGTTCTCATTGATAAATAGTTTCAATGCCCGTTCGTAGTAGCAATGTGCCGAATCGTATTGCGTTCTTTTCCGGAAGAGGGTGCCGATATCCTTCAGATTTTTCGCCTCTCCGGCGATAGATCCATTTTCGGTTTCTATTTCTAACGCTTCTTTCAAATAGGCCAAAGCTTCATCCGTCTGGTCGATCTCCACATATATGTTTCCAATTCCATTGAGGCTGTTTGCTTTTGCCGATTTCATCTCCCGCTCCTCATTATTGGGAGATTGATCTAAGATGGTGAGTGCCTTGAAGTAGTATTTGGACGATTCATCCAGCGCGCATGCCGCTTTATGATCGTAGGCCAGCGTGTTCAATGCTTGCACCTCTTTGAGTGGATCGTCATATTTTTCTGCGGCATGGAGATAGAGTGTGTGGTAGTCTATCGCCCGTAAGAAATCGTATTGGTTGAGGAAATAGAAACCCAGTTGTCGGTAGCTTCTCATTTCGGCGTAGTTGTCACGCGCCGATTGTGCCAATGAGAGGTAGTTGCATAGGGCGATGGTATCATTGGATATCCGTTCCAATAATAGATCTATCGAGCTATAGTCGTGGGTGGTATCGGGTAGTGAGGAAGCGGCCTCCATGCCCATTCTCTTCTCCGGGGTACATGAAAAAAAAATGAGGCACGGTACAAAAATAAACCATTTTTGTATATAGTTAATCCTGGCATATATCTTTAACCCTATACTCATTCGTGTGGAATATTCTATCCTTCTTATTTTCTCTTCCCTCTATATGTTTAAACCCTGTTGAGTGACTCTATCTATCTGTATATCAGATCTAAAAGTGTGACAAATCTTTGTGATGGAGATGGTTCCGTCATTTTGTCTAAAAATTGTGAGTACAATCAATCAGATATTGGTCTCAAATATATGGAAAATTGCAAATAATTCCAAATTCAGGTCGTTATTTCATTTATTTTTTCTCATCGACTTAAAATGGGGGTAGAACTCTTTGGGCATAAAGAATTAATTCTTATCTTTGCACCCGCAAATGCAAAAAAAACATTTTTAAAAGAAACTACTAAATGGCAACAAAACTTCGTTTACAGAGAAGAGGACGTAAAAATTATCCCTTCTACCAGATTATTGTTGCAGATAGCAGAGCACCACGAGATGGAAAGTATATTGAAAGGATAGGTTCTTACAATCCGAACACACATCCTGCTACGATCACTTTAGATTTCGAAAGGGCTTTGTATTGGCTGCAGACAGGGGCACAACCCACCGATACGGTACGTAATATCTTATCGGGAGAGGGTGTCTTATTGAAGAAGCATCTATTGGAAGGTGTGAAAAAGGGCGCTTTTGATCAGGCGGAAGCAGACCGGAAATTCGATGCTTGGAGAAATTCAAAATTATTGGTCGATCAAAAGCTGAGAAGCAAAGATGATGAGCAGAAGAGAAGCGAAGAGAAAGCTCGTCTGGAGGCCGAAAAAGATGTGAATAAGAGTAGGGCGGAAGCTTTGGCCCAGAAAAAGGCCGAAGAGGAGGCTGCCAATGCTCCTGCTCCGGTAGAGGAGGAAGCGACCCCGGTTGTGGAAGTTCCCGTAGTGGAAGAGGCAACCGCAACTGAAGAGGCACCTGTTGCTGAAGCTGCTGAAGAGAAATCAGGAGAATAAGACTCAATAAAAAACATACATTATTAAAAGGCCCGGTGCAGATAGATGCATCGGGTTTTTTTATCACCTTCTATTTCAGTTACAAAGTTATTTCACCTTAAATCCCAAATTGAGAAGGAGGGGTGACATGGGTGCAGCTACATCTATAACGGTATAGGCGGGGTACTCCCTACGCAGTGGATAGTTGGATCGGAGCCAATAGAATTTCTCGGGTGATTCTTTCAGTGCGTTGCTCTCGGCGGCGGGGTTATAGGTATGCCAGACCGCCTGTTGGAGCTGCTGTTCGGGAGCGATATCCTGCAGGTCGATAATAGGATTTATAGGTGATGGTATCTCCTGGTAACGAGCTTCTTCTATTTCTAAATTAAAGAATTCCTTTAGATTTTCAAGACTCATTTTGGTGGCTGTCCACTTACCGTCGGCACTATATCCGGCAATATGGGGTGTGGCAATATCTGCCAGTTGAAGCAGTTCCCTGT
>JAAYFR010000079.1 GCA_012728155.1 Bacteroidales bacterium
TCAACCTTGATGGGAAAGATTATGCTTATTATCTCGAGCAGGCGGCTGCCGCAGCAGAAGAGTTGATCAATAAAAGCCCCTATAAACTTTATTCTACCGGTAATCCGAATAAGGATTATTTGATGCTTTTTGCGCAAGAGAACGCCAGCGTGGATGAGTATATTCTTGCCATAAAATTTGATTATAGCCTTGGGATTTATCATAATGCCACGGCACATACCGTGGTGGCTACTCAAGGACGTCCAGGCGTGACAAGAAAGATGATAAACAGCTATTTGAAAAAGGATGGATCGACTTTCACCAATCAGGAGGGATGGCAGGAGATGGGCTTTATTGATGAGATGAAGAATCGCGATCCGCGTTTGGCGCAGAGCATTCGTACCCCCGGATATACAAGAATTGGGAAATCAGAAGTATTGCCACCAGATCTTAGTGGTAGTGTTACCGGCTATCATCCTGTTAAATTCGTTCAGGATCCAACTGCTTCAGGAGGTAATGTTGACCGTAACGACAGATCGACATGTGACCTTCCGGTATTCCGATTTGGTGAAGTGCTTCTTAATTATGCAGAGGCAAAAGCAGAGTTGGGAACATTGACACAGGCCGACCTTGATAATTCTATTAATAAGCTTAGGGGAAGGGTGGGTATGCCCAATCTAAATATCCAGTCAGCAAATGCCAATCCCGACTGGTATCTTTCCTCTGCCGAATATGGCTATACAAATGTTTCCGGATCGAACAAAGGCGTAATACTTGAGATTCGTAGAGAACGAGCAGTAGAACTTACCCAAGAAGGTTTCCGATTTGACGACTTGGTGAGATGGAAAGCGGGCTACGCTATTGATCAGGACTTATATGGCATCTATTTTAAAAGTGCGGGAGAGTATGATCTTACAGGAGATGGTGTGGCTGATGTAGTTCTTTATGAGGAAGGCACTCCTAAACCTTCGGCTGCAAGCGGTGTTCAGGTACTAGAGATTGGAAAAGATATTCTTCTTACCGAAAAAGATAAGGGTTATATATATTATCACAAAAATATAGCAAGGACTAAATTCTCTGAGGTGAGAGACTATTTTTATCCGATTCCTATCAACGAGCGCTCACTCAACAAGAATCTTACCCAGAATCCGGGGTGGAGTGATGGTCTTGATTTTTAAATTTAACTTTTCAATTTAAAAAATATAATTATGAAGTTTTTAAGATATACATATTCAGTCCTCATTCTGATGGCATTTCTTTTTTCTTTCGCAAGTTGCGAGGAGGAGGGATCAAGCCTTTCGCAGGCTGTTTTGGCAAGTGCCAGCTCCTTAAGTTTCGAGGGCACCGGTAGTGCGCCACAGATCATTACTGTCTACGCAGATGCAGACTGGTTGACGGAAGTACCGGAGTGGATAACTGTTACTCCAACTTCAGGAAGTGGTGTGATGGATGTGACGATTTCTGTCTCTGAAAATATGCGTGGTGGAGCGTTGGATAATCCCAGAAAAGATGTTGTTGTTTTTAAGGGAGAGACACTTGCCAGCCGTGCGTCGGTAATTGTGATTCAGGCAGGTGACAAATATAGGGATGTAAAAGATTATTCAGTTGGAGAGTTGGTTGCTTTGGCGGATGAGACGGTAGTATCTGTCCCCAATGTCACTGTAATGGCGCTAACAACGTCGGGATTTATTGTGACAGACGAACAAAAGACCAATAACGTCTATGTGCTGAGTGAAGCAGTAGTAGAGTTAGGAGACAAGATCTCGATCATGGGAGACAAGTCTTCCAATTCACAAAAACTTCCTCTTATAGAAGCTGATAAGATTGATATTGTCTCTTCGGGAGGGGTTGTTGCCTATCCAGAACCTAAGGATATAACTACGGACGTGGATAAATATAACGCTACTTCGAGAGAATTTATTGCAGTAAGCGGTATTTTAAATGGAAATAACGTTGCTGTGGCAGATGCCAATTATACGATAAGCCTTGTTGATGTACCATTATCCCTGAATCTTGGAGAGATGAAAGGTCATCGTGTGGTAGTCAAGGGCTATTTTGATGGGCTGGCTGCCCCGGTACTTAAAGTTTTGGTTGCTGATATCGAGGATAATGGTATAGCTAAGGATATCTATTTCTTCGAAGATTTCGAGTGGCTTGATCCTTGGTCAGTAGCCGGAAATGCCGGACGAACTGTGGAAACAGACAACCTCAGTGCCACAGCTCCTCAGATTGTAACTCCAAAAGTGGATGGCAAATCATCGCTTGACGCCCTCCTTGAGAGAGGTTATGCATTCCTGCGTGTCACCCCCACATCTACGCAAGCAAGCGAATGTATTTATCTCCAACAAAATTACCTGAAGTTCGGAAAAACAGGCTATCAGGCTGGTATCATTCTTCCGAAGCTTGCACAGGATATTCCTTCTGGCGTCACTCCTTCAATCTCTTTCGATTGGTGTCCGATGAGACAGGGATCTGGCGTGATTGACCCTGTCAACCTGATTGTGATCGTTAAAAACGGGAGTGATGAGGCGGAATTCACGATACCTGTGGCAGGCTTTGAGAACGGTCGCAAACTCGAATGGATTAGGGCTGAAGTAGAACTTGCCGGAGTTGCGCTCACCAAAGAGACCCAGATCACCATTCGCCAGACCAACTGGCAGTTGTCTACGGCCAATCGCTATTTCCTCGATAATATCGAAATAAGTAGCTTGATTTATTGATAGGCTAAGATAGATATGTAAAGAAACTGAGGCAGTCTCAATGAAGTTGATCTTCATAATGAGATTGCCTCAGTTTTTTGTTAAACCTGTTGGTAATATCAGACAATGATTAATTGAATGCCATTCTCTTCTATTATTTCTTTCATCGATTCGGAAATTCCCGAATCAGTGACTATCGTGTCAATCTTGTCTAAATTGCATATTTTTCCAAAACCCTTTCTTCCGAACTTGGATGAGTCGCATAAAACAATGGTTTTGAGAGAGGCATTCATCATGGCGATATTAAGTTCCGCTTCTTCCAAATTGGAGGTGGTAACCCCAAATTCAGGATCTACACCATCTACTCCCAAAAAAAATTTAGAGCAGGTAATTCTCTCCAACAGGCTTGTTGTATAATTACCTATGACAGACATTGAACGAGTTCTATATTTTCCACCGAGTTGTAAGATATTGATGTTTTCTTTCTCTCCGAGAATGATGGATACTTTTAAAGAGGATGTGACAATCTTTATCGGAGTTTGGCTTTCGATTTGTTCAGCAAAGGAACAGATTGTTGAACCGGAATTCATGACTACCGAATCATTTTTTTCTATTAAACGGGCAGCAGCTATGCCGATCCTGTTTTTTTCCATGATCAATATCTTTTCTTTTTCCGATACTGTTCGATCACCAATATGAGGATTGGTGGGACTGGCACCTCCGTGTATCCTGTATAGCAGCCCTTTTTCTTCTAATAGCTTTAAATCTTTTCTTGTTGTTACGGTAGTTATATCCAACTCATTGGCTATATCTGCAACCTTGATAAATCCTTCTTTATTTAATTTATCGACAATATATTTATGTCTTTCTGCAATGCTTAGTATGCTCATCCTGTTTAAAATGTAATGATATGAGTGCAAAATAAATGAAAATAATGTTATAAAGCAAATGTAATAAAGAAATCAATAATTCTCCTTATTCTGTAAAAGCAAGAAAAAGAAATATAAATAAGGATGAATGGTAATAATAAAAAAATTTTTTTAAAAAAAGTTTGTTGAAAAGAAAAAAATATCTTTTCTTTGCAAAACAGTGTGGTATTAAAAACAGATGATATTATTTTTTATGCGTTAAGAAATCATCTCTTGATTAAATTGTAACTGGGTCAAAACGATCATTCAACACTTTTGGACCTGTGATAATTGAGAATTTGAGTAAATATTATGATATATTAAGTACAATTGAAAAACAAATTATGGTAGAAGTTTTATCTAAGATAGAAGAGGCATTAAGCGCGGCTGATGAAACAAAAGCTTTAATTATAGGAAATGGCGTGTTGTGCCGTGTTCCTCAATTATTCAAAGAGCAGTTTCCTGGGCAGACGGCAATTATTGTGGCCGACACCAATACCTACAGGGTTGCCGGTGAAGAGGTGGAGCATTTATTTCAGGAGGCTGGAATCATGCAAGAGAGATGTTTTATCTATACCGATAAGAATCTATATGCAGAATATGGATTCGTAGAGAAGTTGGTGGAGGTATTGAAAAAGACCGGTGCTATACCTGTTGCTGTGGGTTCCGGGACTATCAACGATTTGACGAAATTGGCCTCATACGAGACAAATCGGCGATATATGTGTGTGGCAACAGCAGCTTCGATGGATGGATATACAGCCTTTGGCGCATCTATTACTTATAACGGTGCGAAGCAGACTTTCAGTTGCCCTGCACCTCAGGCCTGTTTGGCCGATCTGGATATAATCGTAAACGCTCCACCCGAGATGACCGCTTCTGGATATGCCGATTTGTTCGCCAAGGTAACTGCTGGAGCAGACTGGATATTGTCGGATGCCTTAGGCGTGGAAAAAATTGACCCTCAATCTTGGAATATTGTGCAGGGTGGGTTACATGATGCGTTGGCCGATCCAAAGGAGATAAAGGAGGGAGACCTGTTGGCTGTTGAAAAACTGATTGAAGGTTTGATGTTGGGAGGATTTGCCATGCAAGCACATAAGACAAGCCGTCCCGCATCGGGTGCAGAGCATCAGTTCAGCCATTTGTGGAATATGGAGCACCATACCAATCATGGAGAGAATATTTCCCACGGCTTCCAAGTAGCCATTGGAACGCTTTCTGTAACAGCTCTTTATGAGCTGTTTTTAGAAACACCGATTCATGAGTTGAATGTTCAATCTTGTGTTCATTCGTGGCCTACATTGGAAGAATTGGAGAGAGATGCCGCAGAGAGATTCCGTAATACCGATTTTCCTGAGATTGGTGTGGTGGAGACAAGAGAAAAATATATTTCAAAAGAGGAATTATCAGAGCAATTACAATTGTTAAAAGAGAACTGGGAGGAGATCCGTTCGAGGCTCAAAAGACAATTGATTCCTTTTGCAGAGGTGAAAAAACGGTTGTCGCAGGTAGGGGCACCTGTCAATCCGGAAGATATCGGGGTAACCCGTGAATATTTGAGACAGTCATTTGTCCGCGCGCAATATATTCGGCGTCGCTTTACCATCCTTGATATTGCGGTGAGGACAAATTTGCTGGATAGATGGCTCGATCAACTATTCGGAAAAGAGGGGGGTTGGGAAATAGAGTAAATAACTATTATTAATAGATAGAAAGATGAGATACAGACAATTTAATTTCCTTTTTCTTACGCTTATATTATTGCTATTCAATCAATGCACGCAATCGCAGGAGAAAAAGAAAAGAGAGAATGCGGATGAAACCTCTCTCCAACAGATTTTTGAATATAGGGGAGATGGTTCGGTAATTATCAGTGGCCATCGAGGTAACTGGCGTAACAGTATCTATCCGGATAATTCGCTGGAGGGAATGCAGTATGCTGCAAAACAGGTTCCGGGCATCTTTTTTGAGATAGATCCTCGATTGACAAAAGATAGCGTTGTGGTATTGATGCATGATGCCACTATCGACAGGACTACCAATGGTAAAGGAAAATTGGCGGATTATAATTTTTCGGAGTTGGATACCATCAGACTGAAGGATGGCCTTGGAAACATAACAGCGTTTAAGATACCCACTTTGGAAGAGGTGATTAAATGGAGTATCGGTAAGGCGGTATTGAATTTGGACCGAAAGGATGTTCCGCATGAGATGATCGTCGAACTGATAAAAAAATGTGATGCAGAACAGCATATTATGTTTACAGTACATAGTGGCGAGCAGGCAAAATTTTATTTTGATCGATTACCGGGAGCGATGCTTTCTGCCCATATCAGGAATGAAAAAGAGTATGACGATTATGCCAATGCAGCTGTTCCCTGGGAGAATATGATTGCTTATGTAGGGGCAACTATTAATGAAAATAATCGAGAGCTGGTCGATAAACTCCGTCAGCATGGTGTACGCTGTATGATTTCTGTGTCACCTACTCACGATCGACTGGAGAGTGCGGAGGAACGTGCTGTAAAATATGAAGAGGAACTTTGGCGATATCCGGATATTATAGAAACGGATTATCCTGTTGAACTATGGAAGGTGATACAACAGAGACAATAGACCCTTTCGGAAATATTTATTCTCAAGCAGAAATTATTATCGATCTTAAAACAGCAGCAGGATATTAAAGTAAACCAAAAAAAAAAAAATGACACCCAAGAAAATTCTCCTTTTGAATTTGTTATTGCTTCTCAACGCATCACTAATCGAGGCACAGAGTACATTACAATATTCTCCGGGGACAGAGCCCTCCAATAGTTTCCCAAAACCTCGCATTGCTTGCGGTCCGTGGATACAGGCAGCAGGTGAAACAGAGTTCACGGTTGTATGGGAAACCAATGTCCCATGCATATCATGGGTAGAGGTGGCACCCGATGATGGCACGAATTTTTATGCTACGGAACGCCCAAAGTATTACGAATCGAGGTATGGACGCCGTCCGGTATCAACGCTGCACCACGTTCGAATTAAGGATTTACAAGGTGGAACCAGATACCGGTATCGCGTCTTCCAGCAAGCATTGTTGCTCGATGAGGGGAATAAGCGTATGATTTTTGGAGAAGCTTATGGTAATGATTTCAATTTCACAAAAATAGAGTTCAAAACCAAAACGTTAGATCCATCACGTTCAGAATCTCGCTTCACAATGGTAAACGATATTCATGGTGAAGACTCTCTTTTCCGGCGATTAACTAAAGATGTAGTAAAAGAGAAAATTGATTTTGTTATTTTTAATGGTGACATGCTTTCGCAAATAGAATCAACGCAACAAATCGTTGATGGTTACATGAAATCGGCAAGTGAGCTTTTCTCCCCATTCATTCCGATTTTTGCCGTTCGCGGCAATCATGAACATAGGGGATCGGCCTCTTATGACTATATGCGTTGGTTCCCTACATCCACCAATGAACCCTATTACACTTTCCGTGATGGACCGGCATTTTATATTGCGATGGATTGCGGAGAAGACAAACCTGATAACGACATCCGCTATTACGGACTTTCACTTACTGACCAAGTACGGGAAGAGCAAGCAGAATGGTTGAAGCAGGTAGTAGCTTCAGATGAATTTAAATCGGCTCCTGTAAAAATCGTAATTCTGCACATTCCACCTTACTCGAAGGGAACTCAGTGGCACGGGATGCGTGAAATTAACCGCCTGTTTATGCCCATACTCAATAGTGCAGGTATAGATTTAATGTTGAGTGGACATCTGCATTCACACCACTATCTCGAAAAAGGGACGACAGACAATAATTTTCCTATCCTGATAAATTCCAATAAAACACGTCTTGATGCGATCATCGATAAAGAGAGGATAAATCTGAAGATTGTAGACGCTGACGGGAAGATAGTACATAATTATTTAATTAAGAATGATTGAGGTGAAAAACAATTTCTTTACAAAGGTGGGTATGCCCCAACAGTTAGTGTGGGGTTATATCGGTATCTTGATCTTTATGATGGGGGATGGGATGGAGCAGGGATGGCTTAGCCCTTATCTGATTGAAAACGGTCTGTCGATACAGCAATCAGCCATGCTTTTTTCAGGCTATGGTATTATCATTGCCATCTCATCATGGTTTTCCGGAGTGATGGCGGAAGCTTATGGCATCAAAAGAACGATGTTTATTGGATTGATACTTTATTTACTGGGGACAGTGAGCTTTGTTGGGTTTGCCCTCCCTCACATCAACTTTCCCGTGATGTTGATAACCTACGCCTTGCGAGGATTTGGCTATCCCCTATTTGCCTACTCTTTTCTTGTCTGGATCGCTTATGTGAGCCCGGGTAAGTCGCTGGGTCGTGCAGTCGGCTGGTTCTGGTTTGTCTTTACTGGGGGATTGGTCGTGTTGGGAGCCTATTATTCCAGTTGGGCAATTCCTCGTATTGGACATATCAATACCCTTTGGAATGCAGTAATATGGGTATTGATTGGAGCTTTCTTCGTATTGGTATTGACAAAAGAAAAGAAACGGGTCATTATTAAAAATGATTTTCGTTCCCGTTTAAAAGAGTTGGCGAAGGGATTTTCCATTGTAAAAAAAGAACCGAAGGTGCTCTTGGGTGGCATAGTAAGGGTAATCAATACTACTGCACAATTTGCCTTTCCGGTTTTTTTGCCTACTTATTTGGCAAAGTATGGTTTCACTACAACGGAATGGTTGCAGATATGGGGTACGATCTTTACCAGCAACATCATCTTTAATCTGATTTTCGGATTTGTGGGAGATTCGATAGGATGGCGCAATACCATTATGTGGTTCGGAGGGGTAGGATGCGCTGTTTCAACCCTTCTCTTCTACTACTCACCTCAATTGTTTGGAGGCAGTTTCATCGCGGTGATGATTGCTGGTGTTATCTGGGGAGCGATGTTGGCCGGTTATGTGCCTCTTTCAGCATTAGTCCCTTCACTGGTGAAAAAAGATAAAGGAGCCGCAATGTCGATTCTTAATTTGGGCGCGGGACTACCTGTATTTGTGGGACCGGCTATTGTCGGACTTTTTATCGGGCTTATAGGAAATGCAGGTGTGATATGGATATTGGCGGTTCTCTATTTGCTAAGTGCTTTCCTTGCCAAGTTTATTACCCTGCCGAATAATGCGAAGACTTTGAAGCATCTGTAAAGTTAAGTGAATATTTTTGTTTGGAATAAATATCATAATGATGAAAAAGATAAGTTTTACCATGCTCTGTTTTTTGGTGTTTTGCCAACTGAATATATGGTCTTCTTCCATAGAGGTCAACGCTCCTTTCTTTAAAAAAGCAATTCCAGTGTGGATCGATAGTCGATATAGCACTAAAAACAAAGAAGGTAGATTTGAAATGACTACTTCCGGAAGGCATTATGGAAAACAAATCGAGAAGAACCTTACCGTTTATTTTCGAGCTATTGTAGATGGAACAGATTTGCAGAATCCGCTGCTTAGGTTGACCGCCTCATCCAACTATCGGCTATCTGTCAATGGTGAATTTTTGGGTCATGGTCCTTGTGTGGCAGCACACAACTATTATCGGGTAGATGAATATGAATTAAAAGAGAAATTGACCCCAGGAGAGAATATTATTGCCATTGAGGTTACGGGATATAATATTTATAATTACTATTTGATTAATCAGCCTGCATTCCTGCAAGCAGAAATAACAGATGGCGAAAGAATATTGGCTGCCACGAAAACGCAAGCAGGAGATGATCCTCTATTTCAGGCAACCTTATTGGAACAACGGGTGCAAGATGTGCCAACCTATTCTTTTCAACGGCCTTTTATTGAGTCTTATCGGTTAAATTCCGCCTTTAAAGATTGGATGAGTGTAAAGGGAGATTCCTCTTTCCAATCACTCCAGTTAGAAAGAACTGCCCATAAAAATCTCATCCCCAGGAGGGTGAAATATCCCGATTACACTATTCGAAAACCGGTGGAAAATAGGGGAGATAGTGTGTATCGATTTGAATGCAATTCTACCGGTTTTATTGGAATAGAGGTCAATGCCACTACCCCCACGAAAATTACACTTTCGTGGGATGAGATTCTAAACGATCAGGGAGTATTGAATCCGCAAAGACTGAATGCGTTGAGTTATATCTATTATGATCTTGAGCCAGGTATTTATACCCTGGAATCTTTTGAACCCTATACTTTGCAATATTTACAGGTGAAGATTGATGAGGGTTCGTGTAAAGTAACCAGCCCATATATTCGGCAATATGTGAATTCTGATATATCAAGGGCTTTTTTTAATAGTAGTGATTCTGCCATCAACAAGATATTCAAAGCTGCCGTAGAGACTTATAAACAGAACGCATTGGATATTTTTATGGATTGTCCAAGCAGAGAAAGAGCCGGTTGGTTGTGTGACAGTTATTTTATGGGACGAGTAGGCTTCAATCTTTCGGGGAATACCTTGATAGAAACCAATTTCCTGGAGAATTTTCTATTGCCGGGAAAATTTGAATTTATTCCCGAAGGAATGCTCCCTATGTGTTATCCCTCTGATCATCCAAATGCAAATTTTATTCCCAATTGGGCGATGTGGTTTGTATTGGAATTGCAGGAATACTTGGAGAGAAGTGGAAATCAAGCACTGATTGATGCGGCTAAACCTCGGGTAATGGGATTGTTGGATTATTTTAAACCGTATGAAAATGAGTTTGGCTTGTTGGAGAACTTGGAAAAATGGATTTTTGTGGAGTGGTCAAAAGCCAACAGTTTTGTGCAAGGTGTAAACTATCCAACCAATATGTTGTATGCCAAGATGCTGTTGACGGTCGCAACCCTCTATGATCAGCCGTCACTTCGTGAAAAAGCAGTCCGGATACAGGAGTTTATCCGAAAGCAATCGTATAATGGGAATTTTTTTACAGACAATGCGATCAGAATCGATGGTAAGTTGGTTCCTCAAACGGCTAATTGTACAGAAACCTGTCAATATTACGCATTCTTCTTAGGGACAGCTACGCCGGAGAAATATCCCGAACTCTGGCATAAGTTAGTGCAGGATTTTGGACCTGATCGAGGAGAGAAGAATATCTATCCTGAAATCTATCCCTAAAATGCCTTTATTGGGAATTATTTGCGATTGGAGCTTCTCTCCCAACAGGGACTCATCAAACAATTGCTTCATGAATCCATCGACCGATTTCTATATATGGCCGACAAAACCGGGACGCTTTGGGAAAATATTCATACAAGAGCAAGCCTCAATCATGGCTTCGCATCTCATATGGCTCATCTGTTCTACCGGGATCTGTTGGGTGTAAAATCATATAGCTTGCAAAAGAAACAGATTTTCATCGAGTTTTACGACACAGATATAGAATCCTGCTCAGGAAATATCCTGCTGGGAGACGAGCAATTTTATCTGCATTGGAAGAAGGGGGGAGATCTTCTTTTGTACAGCTACACAGCTCCTCCAGGGTATCAAATCCAAATTCAGAATAACAGTTCTCTGACTTTGCAGAAAGATGATGGGTTGCTGAGTGAAGCAAACCGGGCTGAGTAATGTGGAGACTACTCTATAGGTAGTTCTCACTTCGGTAATGCGACTTGAGGGTCGCCGAGAATAACTTAAACTAACGGGTGAAGAGGCATATTTTTTGCCTTTCCACCCGTTTTTATTTAGAATCGGCTTGAAAATAGTATCTTTGTTGGTCTCAATAATGGAGACAGTGTTTTTTATTGCACCTTGCATAAAATCTCGACTTTTTTATTTAAGTTTGCTATAAACAAGATAGATATATAATGGATAATAGAAAACCCCTGATATTGGTGACCAATGATGATGGGTATCAGGCGAAAGGTATTGTATCGCTGACGGAAGCGATGAGAAATTTGGGAGAAGTAATTGTGTTTGCACCCGATGCGCACCGATCGGGGATGTCAAGTGCCCTTACAACCGGCACCCCGCTTAGAGCCAGATTGCTGAAGAGAGAAGAAAATTTGACGGTCTATGTCTGTAACGGTACGCCGGCAGATTGTGTGAAGTTGGCAATGAATGAATTCGTAGAGCGTAAACCTGACTTATTGGTAGCAGGAATTAATCATGGCTCGAATGCCGGTATCAGTGTGATCTATTCCGGCACGATGGGAGCTGCCATTGAGGGTTGTATTTTCGATGTGCCCTCAATCGGTTTTTCATTGTGCGATTTTATGCCGGATGCCGATTTCTCTTTTACCATGGAGCTGGCTGGTAAGATAGCTTCAAAAGTAATTGAAGAGGGACTTCCCAAAGGGATATGCCTCAATGTGAATGTGCCTGTGGGTGCGTTGAAAGGGGTCAAGGTAACCACCCAGACCCAAGGGAAATGGGTAAATGAATACCATCGATCTAAGGATGGTGCAGGGAGAGATGTTTTCTGGATGACCGGTAATTTTGAAAATTGGGAGAAGGAGAATGACAACAGCGA
>JAAYFR010000080.1 GCA_012728155.1 Bacteroidales bacterium
CAGGAGGTTCCGGAAGAGAAATTTACCCTTCCCCTGGGAAAAGCCAAGGTGGTGCAGGAAGGGACGCATATAACAGTGGTGGCATTCGGAGCCATAATCCGCGAATGCCAGCGGGCAATTGCGATGGCACAGGAAAAAGGCATCTCGGTAGAGTTGATCGATTTGCGCTCCATTTATCCTATCGACCGGGAGACCATCCGCGATTCGGTAAGGAAGACAGGGCGTATGATGGTGGTGGCAGAAGCCCACCAGTCGTTCAGTGTGGGGTCGGAGTTGATCGCCATCGCCAATGAGGAGGCCTTCCTCTATCTGGAAGCACCGCCCAGAAGGGTGATGGGGTTCGACACCATTGTTCCACTGGCACAGGGAGAGAAATATTATATGATCTCACCCGACCGGATTTTTTACGAGATAGAAAAGAGTATTAAGTTTTGAATTTGGAGTTTGAATCGTATGAAGTTTGTATTTAATTTCCCCGACTTGGGTGAAGGACTCGAAGAGGGTAGTATCCTGGAGTGGTTCGTAACGGAAGGTGATAGTGTGAAAGTGGGTGATTCCCTGGTGCAGATGGAGACCGACAAAGTGGTAGCCGATATCCCTTCACCAAAAAATGGAACGATTGCGGTGCGTTATGGCAATGTGGGTGATGTGATCCGCGTAGGTTCACCGCTTGTGGAGATTGAAATGGAGGGCGCCGCAGTGGTAGGTACTATGGAATTGGCCGGTGAGGGTGTTGTGATGGCGGCCAGCGAGGAAGGTGTTGCAGATCTCGGACAGATGCCCTCCGCCTCGCATAAGGTGTTGGCAACACCGGTGGCCCGTGCCATGGCAAAAGAGATGGGGATCGATATCAATTATGTACCCGGCAGCGGCCCTTCGGGAAGGGTGAAAAAGGAAGATATTTTGAATTTTAAATCGCCGTCGGTAAAACCGGATGAGAGGAGAGATTCTTTTATAAACGAAAAAGAAGATGTGACCTATAAACCGCTTACCCAGATCAGGAAAACTATAGCGAAGAATATGCTTCACTCCAAACATAATGCGGCGCATATGGCGATTTTTGAAGAGGTGGAGATATCCTTGTTGAAAGAGGTGGTGACAAAATACAAACCTAAATTTGCCGCAAAAGATGTGAAGTTGACCTATCTTGCCTTTGTGGTGAGAGCGGTGGCGCAGGCTTTGAAGCAACATCCCCAGCTCAACTCGCAGATCGATACAGAGAATAACCGGATGATTTTCCGTAACCGTTACCATATCGGTATCGCGGTGGATGCAACCGACGGATTGGTGGTGCCGGTGATTCGGGATGCAGACCGGATTTCTATTTTTGAAATAGCCAAGAAGATAGGAGAGCTGGCGCAAAAATCGAGGGAGAGAGAGCTGGCACTGGAGGATATGAAAGAGGGATCTTTCACCATTACCAGTTTCGGATCAATCGGTGGTATCTTTGCCACACCGGTAATCAACTATCCTCAAGCCGGCATATTGGGAATCGGACGTATTCTGAAAACACCCATTGTAAAAGGGGATGAAATTGTCATAGGAAATATCATGCCTCTATCGCTTACCGTTGATCATCGAATTGTGGACGGTGGAGAAACTACCCGTTTTGTGAAGAGAGTAATGGAATATCTTTCCGATCCGGTTGCATTATTAATGGACGGTGCATAGAGAGGGGAAAAACTCAAACAAGCTTGGTTTTTCTCTCAGCTTTCACTATATTTTCATAATATAAGATGCGCTTCGGAAAAACTCAAACAAGCTTGGTTTTTCTCTCAGCTTTCACTATATTTTCATAATATAAGATGCGCTTCGGAAAAACTCAAACAAGCTTGGTTTTTCTCTCAGCTTTCACTATATTTGAATGCAAATTTGAAATAGTGTAAATATATGGAAAGCATTCTTGGTATTGATATGGGAGGTACCTCTATTGTGGGAGGCCGGATAGAGGGTGATGGTATTGTTGAGCAGATTTCTGTGGATACCTGTGCCCAAGAGGGGGGGGACAAAACAATGACTATCCTGAAGGAGCTCGTTCGCACGTTAAAAACTACTGATACCAGAGCAATCGGGATAGGTGTGCCGAGTGTGGTGGATAGGGAGGCCGGAATAGTGTATAATGTGCAAAATATTAAAGATTGGGATGAAGTGCATTTGAAATCGTTGCTGGAAGCAGAATTTGGTTTACCGGTACATATTGATAATGACGCCAACTGTTTTGCTTACGGTGAGAAAATCTACGGGAAGGGTAAAGGCTTTAGGAATTTTGTCGGCATCACATTGGGAACAGGTGTAGGCGGAGGTATCATCCAGAATCACCATCTGTTGTCGGACTCCAACTGTGGGTCGGGTGAATTTGGGGAACTCCCTTACCTCGATTCGATCCTTGAAGAATATTGTGGAAGTCGTTTTTTTACCCGTACCGCCGGTCGATCGGGATATGAAATTGCGTTGAAAGCACGTCAGGGAGATGCAGAATCTATCGAGATATATAACCAGTATGGAAAACATATCTCCGTATTAGTGAAGATGATTCTATTGATCCTCGATCCGGAGGCTATTATCTTTGGGGGTTCCATCACAAACTCATTTGACCTTTTTGAAAATGCAATGTATGAAAACCTGAAAGATTTCCCCTATCCGAAATCGGTGGAGAAAATTCAACTGCTCACCTCCGATTTACACAATATCGGTATTCTCGGGGCAGGCGCCTTATGTGTATAATTTAGCTGCCTGCCCAGAGACCGTTATCCGCCAATCCATTTATCCACTATCCGATTATGGGGCGGCGTTTTTTTCAATATTGATCCGTTATTTTTCGGATGAGTCGCTCCTAAAGGGTACTACCGGTAATTCATGTATTCCGGCAAGGTTGCCTATCCGAAAATTTCGGAAGCAGTAACGGACAGCTATCGGTTGGTCGACCCCTTCACGGGAGACTACTATTTTGCCATTGTGTACTATTGCCTGCGCGGGAAGGAATTCTCCGTCGGCTCCGGCAATTTCGAATCCTTCAATACCATCTGTACGGTTAAACCCCTCTTCTGCATGATCGAAAGAGACGATTATCTTTCCATCGCTGACCTCCATTGAACTGTATTCCGGCCCATGTGCGGCAACCCGATCATATCCATAAGTCTTGTTAAGCGCCATAAAAGCGAGTCGCTTTCCGATATCGGTTTTATTGCGGGGATGGATATTACGCAACTCGTATGGTTCTACCAGGTCATTCGTGGAGATCATCCCACTATAAGGAATTAGTTTCTGCGCCTTAAATTGAGCTTCGCGAAGATAGGCTGCCCCGGGATCATTGCCATTTCCATATTCAAAAGGGGCAATTTCCACATAGTAGAACGGAAGGTCGGAGTTGTGCCATTGTGTACGCCAGAGGCTCACCATATCGTGCAGCCGATCGGGATAGACCTGATGGGCACCCACATTCGATTCTCCCTGATACCAGATAAAACCTTTTACTACGTAATTAGTGAGCGGGTGGATCATCGCATTATACATCAACATTGGACGTGCCGCCGGATTCAGTTTATTGACCACATCTTCGCTTAGATTGACGTCCTGGTAGCTCTCAAGGATCTCCCTGTCAATCCATGATTCTACTTTAGTACCTCCCCAGGCGGAAACGATAATACCGATGGGTATATTCAGTGACTTGTGAAGTGTTTCAGCAAAGAAGAACGCTGTGGCGCTGAATCCCGGTGAGTTGGCCGGATTACACAGCTGCCAGCGACCTTCCACCTCTTCCTGCGGCTCAAATGATTGCACCTTGGGGATGGTGACAAACCGGATGGCAGGGTACTGACCGGAGAAAGCGATGGTTTCGTTGGAATCCATAATGGGGTTGTGATGGAACCCGTTAAGAGGCATCTCCATATTGCTTTGTCCCGATGCCAACCATACTTCACCGATCAGGATATCTCGAAGTACCACCTCTTCACCATCGGTGATTGTGATGGTGCGGGGAGTATAATTAGCTTCGGGTGTCTTAATTACGGCAACCCATTTTCCTTCGTTATTGGCAGTGGCACGCACTGCGGTTTTGCTCCAGCAGGGTTTGACTTCTACCGTTTTTCCCGGATCGGTTTTCCCCCATATATTCACTTTGCTGTTTTGCTGCAACACCATTCCGTCGCTCAGGATTTCAGGCAGTACCGGCTTTGCGTATAATGCCAGCCCAAGAGTGAGTAACAGTGGTAATAGAAAAAATCGTTTCATTTGTTTTTAGTTTAATGTGTGTATAGCGAAAGATAGTAATTTAAAATCCGAAATCGTCGATGCTAATCTCTTCCACTTCGTCG
>JAAYFR010000081.1 GCA_012728155.1 Bacteroidales bacterium
CCACCGTAAAGCGATTGAGCAGATGTTCGACATCAATATTGAATGCGATAAGCGGGACGGTTATCGATACTATATCGAAAATGCAGAGGATATGGAGCGGGGAGGCGTGCGGAGCTGGTTGTTGAACACGTTTGCCGTCAATAACCTGATCAATGAAAGCCATCGGCTTAAAAAGCGCATCTTGTTCGAGACCATCCCTTCCGGCCAGATGCATCTTACTCCCATTATTGAGGCTATGAGAGATGGCTTGTCTCTGGAAATTACCTATCAAAGCTTCTGGAATGATTCTCCCGCTACGTTCGAGATATATCCTTATTGCATAAAAGTATTCAAGCAACGGTGGTATGTCATCGCCTTTAGTCCCTACAAAGAACGTATCCTTATTTACGGGCTGGATCGGATTAAAAACACACAGATCACCGGAAACAGCTTCCATTTACCGGATGATTTCGACGGGGAATCCTTCTTTGCCAATAGTTACGGAATTATTGTCGATGACGAGATAGGTGCCGAGAGAGTTCGAGTTAAAGTGGGTAGGAGCCAAGACCGATATTTTAAATCATTACCTTTGCACTCCTCACAAGAGGAAGAGGAGGTTACTTCGGATTATACTATACTCCGTTTTTATATCAAGCCTACCTTTGATTTCCGACAGGAATTGTTATCGTATGGAGCTGATATAGAGGTGCTGGAACCCAAGTGGCTGCGTGACGTGTTCAAGGAGATTGCTTCTGAACAATACAAGGTTTATCACGAAAAATTATAGAAATGATAAAACTTTATAATCGTACCACTACTAAGCACATTGTTACGCTAAATTTGTATTGAATAAAAAATAAACTATGAAATCTTTCGCGGCGATTGATTTTGAGACGGCCAATCACAATCGCTCCAGCATTTGCAGTGTTGGAGTCGTTATTGTGGAGAATGAAATAATAGTCGATAAGTTTTACCGGCTCGTGCGTCCTCGCCCTAATTTTTACTCCTTCTGGGCGACCAGGATTCACGGTCTTACCTATCACGACACGCTTGATGAAGCTGAATTCCCGGAGGTTTGGCAGGAGATTTCGCCTAAACTAAAGGATTTGCCACTGATTGCTCATAATAGTCCGTTCGATTCCGGTTGTTTAAAGGCCGTACACGATCTATACGGAATAGAGTATCCCGATTATACATTTCATTGCACCTGTCGAGCGGCAAAGAAGCATTTTCCAGGCTTACAGAATTATCAATTGAAGACTGTGGCAAAGCATATTGGGTATAACCTAGACAACCACCATCATGCATTGGCCGATGCGGAGGCCTGTGCCCGAATCGCTTTATCCGCTCCTTTGTTTCATCGTTCCAATGAATCGGTATAGTCCATGCGCATTCTTCACATTTCCGATACCCATGGTCAGCATCATCAATTGAGCGATATGCCGCGAGCCGACGTTATCGTGCACTCCGGGGACATATCCTTTGCCGGTTCAGAAGATGAAGCGTTCGATTTTATCCAATGGTTTTCGTCGCTGCCCTATACCTACAAAGTTTTTATTGCTGGCAACCATGATAACTGCCTCCATGAAGCAAATATAGAGGGTTTACCCGAGAACTGTTTTTATCTGTACAATTCAAGTGTGGTGATTGACGGCCTTAAATTCCATGGAATGCCTCTGTTCATGGAAGATATAATCTCGGGGAACTACGATGAAAGCTTTCAAAAAATACCCGATGATACGGATATCCTAATGACGCACCAGCCTCCCTATGGCATACTGGACAACTCCGCCAATATCCATTATGGCGATCGTGATTTGTTACAAACCGTAATGGATATCCGTCCCCGATACCATCTTTTCGGACATATTCATGATGCATACGGCATGGAAAAAGAAAAGGACACCCTCTTTGCAAACGCATCGATAGTCGATGTGTATTATCGGTTGCTGAACAAACCTTTCCTCTTTGAAATATGATACCGGGATAACAAAAGACATTTTCCGATTAGGAAAAGCGGTTATCGCGTTAGTTTTAAGCCGAATTTGGGATAGATTATGTCCATACTAAGTCCATATTAAGTCCATATTCTCTCCGTAGTCTCTCCGATAATTTATAAGGAGGCTACGTGGAGGCTATGAAGGGAGTACGGAGGGGCTCCGAGTGAGATGCAGGTATGTCTAGTCCTGAAATAGGTTTACACTAAATGTAAATTAAAAGCAGGACAATGAAAACAAAATTAAACAGGAGCCCTGGAGTTGCTAACTTTGCTGGGACACGAGGTTAAGCATAAAAAGCTTA
>JAAYFR010000082.1 GCA_012728155.1 Bacteroidales bacterium
ATCTACCGCAGATGGAGAAGTGCGGTTTTCTTCATTCTTTTTAGACTGTTGACGGCATGCGACACTGAAAACGATGAATAGGAAAGAGATGAAAATGAGAAATGTGTTGGTTTTCTTCATTTTTGTTGGGAGTTAGATGTTACTACTAAGGGGTGAAGATTTGGCTTATGCCGATTGCCAATTATCTTTTATCCATTATCTATCGTCAATGAAAAAGCCTTGATTCCTGGCACTTGATTCTTCTTACCCTATTGAGGTATAACAGTTGTAAAAACGATTTGTTTTTGGGGAATTGATGAAAATTAATTGTTTTTGTAGCGGATGAGAGGCGGATTTATGTAATTTTGTGGTTGATTTATCAATAGACAGGAGTTAACAATATGTGTTATAAGCCTTTTCGAAATATACTACTGATTGCAATGCTTCTATCTTTATGGCAGGCATGCAACAGTGAGGATCCCAGTCTCAATGCATCCCGTTTGCGTCTTAAATTGACCGATGCTGCCTCGTTAATCATGAAAGAATTTTATGTTGATATCAGAGAGATATCGGTTTTTCTGGTAGATGCCACCACTCAGGAGGGGGAGTGGGTCGATCTTGATTTTAAGGGACAGAGATATGATGTGTTGAAGTTGAGAAATGGAAAGATGGTGCAATTGGTGGACCAATATGTCCCCGGTGGCACGGAACTGCAGAAGATAAGATTGACGTTTGGTGACGACAACCAGATGGTTGTCATTACAGATAAAATTGAAGAGATACCGTTAAGAATACCCCCCGAATTGGAGGAAGGATTGGTGATTGATGCCATTCCGATGGAGATGCGTCTCAACACGATCTCTAATGTGGTCATCGACCTGAATGCTTCACTTTCGGTCATGATGACGGAGAATGGCGACAGTTGGCTCTATCCGATGGCGAGGGCTTTTCCGGAGCTCTATGGGGGAAAATTGAAGGGGTACGTGGCTCCCATTGAAGCCAACCCCTATGTGAAAATCATACAGGAACCGGATACATTTTTCACCTTTCCAGAGATAGAGGGAACAGACAATCAGATGGCTATGTTTCAGTTTGTAGGACTAAGGGAGGGCGAATGGGAAGTACACTTTATGGCGGATCGGGAGTCGCACTATAAAGATACGATGATTATTGCGCACATTGAAGAGGGAAAGAGTTTCGATATCAGCCCCAAACCTATTCGGTTAAAGCGTCTGACCGAGGAGTGATTTAATTTATTTTCACATATGTAAAGATGCAATCATGACCATCTTTATTATCTTTGCTGAAAAATATCGTTGTAGCACAAACGAATGAAAAGCGAAGAACAAATTTTCTTGGGAGCGAGGTGGAAGCGAGGGTAGAAGTGGACCTGTTTTTATTATATCGAGAGACGACAGAAAATCTACGAAATGAAAAGTTCAAGAAATACAATAATTAATTAAAACAGTAAATAGGTATGAAAAAATTCCATTACGCATTGGTTTTAGTGACCCTACTACTTATTGGGGTATCTTGCAAACCGAAACAAAGCGCTTATAAACAAGTGTATGAAACAGCCAAAGAGAAAGAAATGCAACAGACTGCATCACAACCCACTGCAGTGGTGAAAGATGCGGCTTCTCTTCCTCCCGTAGAGGTTTCCGTAAGGAAAGAAAAGGTGGAGGCGGTTTATCCGACCGATGCTGCGGGATTGAAAAAATATAGCGTGGTGATCGCTGCACTGAGTGTGAAGTTGAATGCAGAATCATTGAAAAACCGTATGGAGAACGAGGGTCATTCGGTAATCCTGGCTCAGAACGATCAAGGGATGTATCGGGTGATCATTGCCAGCTATGATGAGAAATCACAAGCAGCCGCCAAACGGGATGAGATTTATCGTACCTATTCAGCCAAAGGGAATACCGACTATTTGAGAAGAACCTATGGCGTTCCTTTCAACGATCTTTGGATTTTAGAAAGAGAGTATTGATCTCTCCATCTCATATCAACCTCTGTTTGTATTGAGAGAATAGAATATACCAATTGAAAGCTGCCCATTTCAGAGAATGTGGTGGCTTTTTTCTTACGCTGAATCATATGAAAGTGAGATTTCTGGGTACGGGTACTTCCACCGGCGTTCCGCAAATTGGGTGTCGCTGTGATGTGTGCAGTTCGACGGACCCAAGGGATAAGCGACTCCGTACTTCGGTGAGGATCGAGATTGATGAGAAGGTAATCATGATCGACTGCTCACCCGATTTCAGGCAGCAAATGCTCCCCTTTCCACTTGAGAAAATTGATGCGCTTCTTCTTACGCATGAGCATTATGACCATGTGGGGGGGATTGACGACTTGCGCCCTTTTTCTATCTTTGGCGCGGTAGATATATATATGGAGAAACGGCGTGAGATGGAGCTTAGAGAAAGGCTTCCCTATTGTTTTGCAGAACATAAATATGGAGGAGTGCCTGATATTGCCGTCAGGAGAATCAAGGCGGATGAAGAGTTTCAGATAGGAAAGGTGAGGGTGACTCCCATCCGGATCTTTCATTACAAACTGCCTATTCTGGGATACCGTATCGCTAATTTTGTCTATCTGACAGATGTGAAGTGGGTGGAAGAGAGCGAATTGAAAAAATTGGAGGGGGTGGATACACTGGTCATCAGCGCACTCAGAAAAAAGGAACATAGATCACACCAGACTTTGAAGCAGGCGCTGGAGATAATTGATAAGCTGAATCCTAAGGCGGCTTATCTGACCCATATGAGCCATGAAATCGGACGGCATGCGGATCTGGAAAAGGAGCTTCCTCCAGGTGTCTTGCCGGCATACGATGGTCTGGAAATATTGGTCTGATCAAATCGGTCTGGTTTTGTTTTTTTAACCAAAGCCAGTGCAGCGTTTTGAAGCCTTTGCCATCTATATTGTAAGATATTTGCTATATTTGTAGTATGGGTGCGTCGGGAAGATGAGGAAAAGGGAGAAAGAGAGAAACTTTAGTCGTTTTTTATTTAAACTTTTCGGAAATTTCCGAGTCATAAGTGATGAGAGATAAAATAATGTACAAACAAATATAATAAGGGAGAAACGATGAAAAGATTAAAGAACATACTTACCGTTTTACTTGTTGCTGTGCCGTTGTTCAGTTTCGCCCAGGAATGGGATGATATATATGCTGATCCTACCAAAAAAGAACCGATAAAAATTCAGAAAACAGTTCAAGAACCACAAAAGAAAAAGGTGGTAATCGTGCAGGGAGATGCATCGAACATGGAGGTGACGGCAAATGTCAGGGATGTGGATGAATATAATCGCCGCGGTAACAACAACGATATGGGAGATATCGATGCCGAAGGTGAGGAGCAAAATAATTATGAAGAATATAGCTATACCGATCGCATCGTCCGGTTCCATGACCCGGAATCGAGCATCAAGATTACCGGTGCCGATGAGGTGATCATCTATCTGGGTGATGATCTCTATCAGGATTACAACAACCGTGGATGGAACAACAATTTCTATTACGGTATGGGATGGGGGTCATACTATTATCCTTGGTATGACCCATGGTACTATGGATATGGTGGATGGTATGGAAACCCTTGGTATTATAGCAGATGGTATAATCCTTGGTATTATGGAGGATGGTACTCACCCTATTATTATGGGGGTTGGTATGATCCTTGGTATTATGGAGGATATTGGGGTGGCTATGGAGGATATTGGGGTGGCTATGGAGGTAGGTACTCCCATGGATTTAACGATGGATACCGTAGCAGCTTGACCCATAACCGGTCCGGAAGAACTTCCGGCAGCTATAGAACCAGTTCCGCTATGAGCCGAACCAGCGCTTCCATGGCAAATCTTTCGGGGAGGAGTTCAACGAGGAATAGTAGTTCCCTTACTGGAAGAACTTCCGGTACCACCACAACAAGAAGTGCTTTCTCCGATAGGAGCAGTAGTAGCGTGAGTAGCAGGAGTTCATCCACTTCACCCAGAACGCGTATTGTGGATAGTGCAGGCAGAACATACGACTCCAGAAATGGGCAGGTGATCAACCGTTCGTCTACTACTAACCCGAGGTCGGGTTCGATCGATCGGACTACCGGATCCACCCGTTCATCAGCCACTTACAACAGCGGTAGAAGCTCATCGGGTACCACTTACGACAGGAGTTCGTCTACTCCTTCAAGAAGTAGTTCAACTTACCAAAGGAGTTCGAGTTCGAGCAGTTCGTCCGGCAGGAGCAGCAGCAGCTATTCAACTCCGTCGAGAAGCAGCTCTTCGAGCAGTTCTTCTACCTATTCCACCCCCAGCAGAAGCAGCTCTTCCTCCAGTTCTTTCGGAAGTAGTAGCAGTAGCAGCAGTAGCCGTAGTTCCGGCAGTAGCAGTGGCAGCAGTGGACGCTCCAGTGGTGGACGCAGATGATCTCATTCGAACCGAAATTACATTAATTCCTAAATCATTATGAAGAAGATAACTTATATCCTTTTTTCATTACTCATACTATCGGCACCTTTATTCTCACAAGGTGAAGTGGATGCTTTGCGTTTTTCGCGCGAAGATCTTCTCGGAACCGCCCGTGCCATGTCGATGGGAGGCGCTTTTGGTGCCTTAGGAGGAGACCTCACCGGTGTTTCTATCAATCCTGCCGGCATAGCTGTCTATCGCAGTTCCGAGGTGACAGGTACACTGAATTTATCGCACGAAGGATCGGTCGTTGGCAATTGGGATGCCAATAAGACTCATTTTAGCATGGATAATCTCGGATTTGTGGGTTATTTCCCGTTGAGAAACGATGTGATGCCGCTGATCAATTTCGGTTTTTCCTATAATAAAATGAAATCGTTCAATAAGAATATCTGGGCACAGGGAAGCCCTGATGGCAGGATGATCGATTATATCGCTCAAATCAGTACCCGTGATGGGGTCGACCCATCCTACCTGAAGATGGGGGACGATCTTCCCGATCCATTTCGCGATCAAAATTGGCTGACGGTTTTGGGATATAACTCCTACCTGATTGATCCGGTAAAAAATGGGAATTACTATGATTATGAGCCGATCACCATGGATAAGGTGCAAAATACAATTCGATCTTATGAGAAAGGTTATGTCGACAATTATGACTTTACGGTAGGGACTACCATCAATAATGTGTTGAACCTTGGCCTGTCGTTATCGGTCAAAGATATCTTCTACGATGTCGCTACCGATCTGGTGGAGAATTTTGAGAATGGGGATCGATACACCTTGACCAATTGGCTGACTGTAAAGGGGGCTGGCGTAGGTGGCAAATTCGGCGCAATCTACCGGCCGATCAATAGTGTAAGGATCGGTCTGGCTTGGCATACGCCTACCTGGTATGCATTGTCAGAAACGTATGAAGCACAAATCGATGATAAAATGACAGGATATGTAGGAGGAGATTACAAACCCGGAAAGACTTATTCAGCAGTTTTTTATAATGATTACGATCTGAAGACGCCTGGAAAGATAGTGCTCAGTGTGGCGACCGTCCTGAGTAATAACTTTATCGCCAGCATCGATTATGAGATGGTGAATTATGAAAATATGAAGTTGCGGGTACCATCCGGCGATCGTGCTGATATTGATGTTTACGATATCGACAATGAGTATATTGTTGAAGACCACAAGTTTGCATCGACCGTGAAAATGGGATTCGAATACCGGTTTACGCCGCAATTCTCCGGCAGGTTAGGGTATGCATGGATGGAGAACCCCTATGATGATGAGGGCGGTTTGGTGCAGTATGGTGAACCGCTAATTCGTAATTCTAACACCATATTCCGGATCGAAGGCGATACCAATTATTTCACAGGCGGGGTAGGTTACCGTTTCAATAGAAATTTCTATCTCGATATGGCATTGGTCTATAAAACCCAAAAGGATGAACTTTATCCTTTCCCCAACTATTATGTCGACAATACACTTAAAGTGAATGCAACTCCCTTTTCGCTGAAAAACAGCTCTTTTAGAGGATTACTCACTTTAGGATACAAGTTTTAGGTATCAATGTAATATTTTTCAAAAGAGGCTGGGAAAATTATTTCCCGGCTTTTTTTGTGGCTCAGGATAAAATTGGAGTAGGGGAGCATACCTTCGAAAATCATTCTAAAATGTGAAAGGAGTCTAAAAAAGCACTACCTTTGCAATAGAAACATACAATTCATAGG
>JAAYFR010000083.1 GCA_012728155.1 Bacteroidales bacterium
GGGCCTTGGCAAACGGATATGCTGCCATTGTTCCAGTGAAGATAGATATGACAGCGCATGATTTTCTCCCGCAACTCAGAGAGTGGGGCTTTTAATTAGTTGAATTGATAGATTGAACGGATGAACTATTATCTTATCGCAGGAGAGGCATCGGGCGATCTGCATGCATCCAATCTGATGAAGTCGCTACGGGAGCTTGACAAAGATGCTGATTTTCGTTTCTTTGGAGGTGATTTGATGCAGTCAGTCGGTGGAACGCTGGTGAGACACTATCGGGATATGGCCTTTATGGGAGTTATTCCGGTTGTGCTGAATGCGGGTACGATCTTGCGGAATCTAAGATTTTGTAAAAAAGATATTGCCGCTTATCGACCTCGCGCCGTGATTCTTGTCGATTATCCCGGATTTAACCTGAAGATAGCTAAATATGTAAAAACAAAATTGGGTATTCCGGTTTTTTATTATATTTCACCCAAGGTGTGGGCTTGGAAAAAGTACCGGGTAAAATTGTTCCGGAAATATGTGGACGAGATGCTCTCGATCTTACCCTTTGAAGTGGATTTTTTCAAGAAGAACCGGTATGAGGTGCACTATGTGGGAAATCCAACGGTAGATGCAATCGCTCAAAGGGAACATAAAGAGGAGACCTTTGCCCAATTTGTCGCATCCAACGGGCTTGAGAGTAAACCGGTGATTGCCCTCCTGGCGGGGAGCCGCAAACAGGAAATCAGTGCTAATCTTCCCCCTATGTTGGAAGCAGTGAAAGAGTATGTCGAAGGGTATCAACTGATAATAGCCGGTGCACCCGGGATAGATTCGCTTTTTTATGATAATTTTATCAAATCCTTTCCGCCGGCAAAAGTGATTTTTGACCAGACTTACCGTATCCTGTCGCAATCGGAAGCCGCTTTAGTGACTTCGGGAACCGCTACGTTGGAGACGGCACTGCTCAATGTGCCACAGGTAGTTTGCTACAAGACTCCGACGCCGAAACTCACCTATTGGGTTTTTAAACATCTCCTGCATACACCCTATATCTCATTGGTAAATCTGATTTGTGGAGAAGAGGTGGTCAAAGAGTTGTTTGCCAGCTTTTTTACTGTGGATAATATTCGAAAAGAGTTGAAACAGATACTCCATGTGCAGCGCTATCGACAGAATATGCTCGATAACTATGAAGAGATGCGGCACATTTTGGGAGATCATGGTGCTTCGAAGCGGGCTGCCGAGATTATTTTTACCCAATGTGCTGTGAATAATCCAGGATGAGGCAGTTTCTTGTTGGAAATAATTTTAATAAAACTCCATTTTTTCTCTCTTTTTTATTTTCTTTGTCGATACGAAGAAGTTGAAACCAAGATTGGGAATGTAGGAGTTGAGAAGAGAACGAGAAAGTCTTATGGAAGATTGAAGAGGATTGAATACTTTTCTACCGTTCCACTTAATTAAAAATAGACCAGATGAAAGTAGGTATTCTTACTTCCGGTGGTGATGCTCCCGGAATCAACGCAACCATACGGGGCGTTGGAAAAACTGCCATCAATAACTATGGCATGCAGGTGATTGGTATTCGGAATGGCTTTTCGGGGTTATTGCATAAGGATATTGTAGAGCTTACCGATCCTTCTTTGTCGGGAATTCTGAATATGGGGGGGACAATCTTAGGAACTGCACGCGAGAAAATTTTCCGTAAAATGATCACCTCTCCCGATGAGAAGGATAGGCAGCAGATAAAAAATGCTTACAATGAGCTGGATCTGGATTGTCTTGTTTGTATCGGAGGAAATGGTACGCAACGTACCACCTGGATGCTTTCTGAATTGGGATTGAATGTTGTGGGGATACCAAAAACCATTGATAACGATGTCTATGGGACAGAGGTGACGTTTGGATTCGATACTGCGGTAAATATTGCTACTGATGCAATTGACAGGCTTCATTCTACAGCCAGCTCCCACCGCCGGGTGATGGTGATCGAGCTGATGGGACATCATGCCGGGTGGATCACGCTTTATGCTGGAATGGCGGGTGGAGCCGATATCATTCTTTTGCCGGAGTTAGGGTATAATATGAAGGTGGTGATCGACAAGATCAATCAGCGGATGGAGATGGGTAAAGCCTACTCTATCGTTGCTGTGGCGGAAGGGGTGGAGACGCATACCCAGGAACGAGCGGCCACCTATTTTACTCGTGAGATTGAAACCCGAACCGGTTATGAAACCCGTGAGACGGTGCTTGGTTATATTCAGCGTGGAGGGGCACCTTCACCTTACGACAGGAATCTCGGCACGTTGCTTGGCGGGTACGCCGCTGAAC
>JAAYFR010000084.1 GCA_012728155.1 Bacteroidales bacterium
CCGCTGAACTGATCCATGAAAGGAAATTTGGGAGAATGGTGGCAAAAATAGGTCCTGATATCACCGATGTGCCATTGGCCGAAGTGGCGGGTAAATTGAGATTAGTTACACCCGATAACCAGCTTGTGATGCAGGGAAAACGAATGGGTATTTCTTTTGGCGTGTAAGATGCTGGATGAAATTGATGGTTAGATGATGAGGATGGTGGCCGATAGAACTATTCATCATCCAGCGTGGAAGTGGACGATTCCTTTTTTGTTGTTTCAACGAGCGACTCTTGTAATTCGTTGCTTTCGCGAAGTTTTTTGATGGCTACTTTTGCTGCCATCTGGTGGGATTCTTTCTTGGAGTATCCTTTTCCCGAACCTATCTCTTCCCCCCTTACCTTTACACATGAGAAGAAAAGAGGATTATTCTGACTGTCAAAGGTGGACTCCGTCACTTCAAAAGTGACCTCAACTCTATTTTTTTGTCCCCATTCAATCAACCGGGATTTGAAATCTACCTCACTCTTTATTACCTTGTCGATATTGAGATGTTGTTTAATCAATGTCTCAAATACAAACTTTTTGGCTACCCGGTATCCCTGGTCGAGATAGATGGCGCCGATAAGTGCTTCTAAAGCATCCCCATATATGTTGGTGTTATGAGCCAGATTTCGAGTAGATGAGACAATTAACTTGTCAAGTCCGAGGTCTATGGCCAGTTTATTGAGCGTCTCCCTCTGTACGATGCGCGAACGGGTGCTGGTAAGAAATCCCTCTTTCTTGTACTCGAAATCCTTATAGAGGATATCAGCAACAATAGCATCAAGAATAGCGTCTCCCAAAAATTCGAGACGTTCATTATTTACCCATCGTCCCTTCTCCGACCGAATAGATGAGGAACGGTGCGTCATGGCTTCTTTATAGAGTGCTATCCTGTCCGGATAGAACCCCAAGATATTATAAAATGAAAGGTAAGGCTCTTTTCCCCTGTAGGGGAGAACCTTGATCCTTTTTATGACTCTTCTTAACACACTATTTGTTAAATTGCTTGAGAATTACACTTGCGTTGTGTCCCCCAAAGCCAAAAGTATTAGATAACGCAGCTCTTATCTTCCTTTTTTGAGCTTTGTTGAATGTGAAATTCAGATTATAGTCAATCTCCGGATCATTATCCCCCTCTTCATGATTGATGGTCGGAGGAACTATCTGATCCCTGATTGCCAGGATAGTGAACATCGCTTCAATGGCACCTGCACCTCCCAAGAGATGCCCTGTCATCGACTTGGTAGAACTAATGTTCAGGTTGTAAGCATGTTCGCCAAATACTTCGAGAATCGCTTTCGCCTCCGAGATATCGCCTACGGGTGTGGATGTACCATGCACGTTGATGTAATCAATTTCATCCGGAGTCATCCCGGCATCTTCCAATGCATTTCTCATCACCAGCTTGGCGCCTAACCCTTCGGGATGGGAAGCCGTAATATGGTACGCATCGGCCGACATGCCTCCGCCTACAACCTCCGCATAAATCTTTGCCCCACGTGCCAAGGCATGCTCCAATTCTTCGAGGATGAGACCTGTTCCTCCTTCCCCGATCACGAACCCGTCGCGACTGGCGCTAAAAGGACGTGATGCTGTGAAGAGGGAGTCGTTGCGGGTAGATAAGGCGTGCATGGCATTGAATCCTCCTACTGCCGAGGGGCTGATAGTCGCTTCGGCACCACCTGTTACAATGGCGTTAGCCTTACCCAGACGGATAAGATTGAATGCATCGACAATGGCATTGGTGGAGGAAGCGCAAGCCGATACGGTTGCGTAGTTGGGACCCCTCAGTCCATAAATCATAGAGATATGGCCTGCAGCTATATCCGCTATCATTTTCGGAATGAAAAAGGGATTGAATCGAGGCCCTCTGTCCATGTTGGTATAGTAACTACCCACTTCCTCTTCGAATGTCCTTATTCCTCCAATTCCGGCAGAAAAAATAACCCCGATACGGTCTACATTCTCTTTTTCGAGATCAAGCCCCGAGTCTGCCATCGCTTCTTTGGCTGCGTGGATGGCTAACTGGGCATACCGGTCATATTTTCTGGCTTCTTTACGATCAAACAGATCGCTGGGATCGAAGTTCTTTACTTCGCAGGCAAACTGCGTTTTGAAAAGCGATGCATCAAAATGAGTAATAGGCCCGGCACCGCTCTTACCCGCCAAAGCGTTTTCCCACGTGGTTTTCACGTCATTTCCAAGGGGGGTAATCGCTCCCAGGCCTGTTACTACTACTCTCTTTAACTCCATAAAAAATGGATTATTTCGCGTGTTGTTCTACGTAAGAAATCGCGTCACCAACAGTAGAGATCTTTTCAGCTTGATCGTCCGGAATTGAGATATTGAATTCTTTTTCGAATTCCATGATCAGTTCTACCGTATCAAGTGAATCAGCTCCCAAATCATTGGTGAAGCTTGCAGTTTCAGTAACTTCAACTTCTTCAACACCTAATTTATCGACAATAATCGATTTTACTCTTTGTGCTACTTCAGACATAACTTTCAATTTTCAATATTAATAAATAAAAAATTTATTCTTAAATTTGCGCTGCAAAGTAACACAAATTTTCTCGAATTGAGCAAACTTTTGCACATCAAAATGAAGAAAAGTGCACAAATTGGGGTTTTTTGTGCAAAAAATAACTGTTTTTATGACTCGAATCGCCCTGTTTGCATCCGGAAGTGGTACCAATGCGGAGAATATTGTCCGTCATTTTTCCGGAAATAAGGATATATTGGTCCCGCTTATCATTTCTAATAAAAGAGATGCCTATGTGCATGAACGCGCCGACCGGTTGGATATTCCTTCCTTTACCTTCAGCAAGGCTGAATTTGATGAGGGCGCGGCGGTAATTGATCTCCTTTCTACTTTCGAGATCGATTATATTGTGTTAGCCGGATTCCTGCTGAAAGTATCTCAACCGTTGCTCGACGCCTATCCCGGCAGGATCATTAATATCCATCCGGCACTGCTTCCAAAATTTGGTGGTAAGGGAATGTATGGCGACAGGGTGCATCAAGCGGTGGTGGAAGCGGGAGAGACCGAGTCGGGCATCACTATCCATTATATTGATGAGAATTATGATGAGGGAGATATTATTTTCCAGGCAACCTGTGAAGTGTTATCTGACGATACTTTCGAGGAAGTAGCCCGGAAGGTGCATGCATTGGAATATGCCCATTTTCCACGGGTAATAGAAGCTGTGGTGAAGGGGGAGAAGCCTTCAACATTCTGATGGTGATAATGAGAAGATGAGAAATAAAATTACAATAAAATTTTGCAAGAAGAAGGGTAGGAAGAAAATTAATCGTATCTTTGCGCTGCGTTTCGCACCTGCGGCCGTGGCGTAATTGGTAGCCGCGCTAGACTTAGGATCTAGTGCCGAGAGGCGTGGGGGTTCGAGTCCCTTCGGCCGCACAAGCAAATTAAGAATTGAATGAAGTCCCTGAAAGTAAATCTGCTTTCAGGGATTTTTTAGATTAGTTAAATACTAATCTGCAGGTACAACAGAGATAAATCCTCAATGTGTTTGTTCTTTTGATATATCGCATCCTGTGCAGCCACCGCAAATAGAGTGGTCTTTTTCGGTGAAAAAGAAACGATAGATTGCCCGGGCGAGGATAATCCCCACGATGATACCAATAATGATGACGACGAAAAGTTGTATGTTCATAACAATTAAAACAGTATTGACACTTCAAAAGTTTTCAGACAGAACTATTAAATTAACAGGTTGCCCACCTGATAGACAAGGAATGCTATAAACCAGGCGAGGCCTGTAGAGTAGAATACACTGAATAACGCCCATCTCCAGGAATGCGACTCATCTTTGATGGCTACTACTGAGGCTACACAGGGGAAGTAGATCAATACAAAGAGCAAAAAACCGGCTACCACAAGGGGGGGGAAGATAGGTGCCCCGTCCGCATAAGACTCTGCCTTTAGCCGGTGTTGCAATGATTGCTGATCTTCACTATCACCGGTGTATAGTACGCCCATGGTGGAGATCACGATCTCCTTGGCGGCCATTCCCGAGAGCAGGCTGACCGATATTTTCCAGTCGAACCCAAGCGGACGCATCACCGGCTCGATAAATCGGCCTATATTCCCTATATAAGAATTCTCCTGATGGGTTATATTTCGGAGATAGCCTATCTCTGTTATCTTCTCCTCTCTCTCTTCACTGCTTATTTCCTCTCTTTCGAATTGCGTATCGACCAGTGCAATCTCATTATCGAAAATGGCATCTCTCTCAACATTTTGAGGAAAATAGCCCAAGAACCAGATCACGATAGAGGCAATTAGAATGGGCCCCCCCATCTTTCGCAGGTATTGGCTGGCGCGATCCCACATATGGGTGATAATCGATTTGGTAGTCGGCATGCGATAGGGAGGAAGTTCCATTACAAATGGGGTCTCTTCTTCCTTAAAGGCAGTTTTACGAAGAATTTTTGCCGTGAATGCAGCTATCAGAATGCCAAATGCATATAATCCCAGCATTATCAGGCTTCCATATTTGGGTACAAACGCGCTCACGAAAAGAAGATAGACAGGTAACCGGGCGCTACATGACATAAAAGGCACAATGAACATGGTAATCATGCGGCTACTCTTGCTCTCGATGGTGCGCGTAGCCATGATGGCCGGTACGTTACAGCCAAATCCCATGATAATGGGAATGAACGATTTCCCGTGTAATCCGATCTTGTGCATCAGCTTATCCATAATGAAAGCCGCTCGCGCCATGTAGCCCGAGTCTTCCATGAAGGAGATAAAGAGATACAATATGACAATATTGGGAAGGAAGACAATAACTCCTCCTACACCACCGATAATGCCGTCCACGATCAGTGCTTTCAGTGGCCCTTCCTGCATGGAGCTCCTGACAAGATTGCCCAGTTGTTTCACTAACCATTCAATCCATTCCATCGGATAGTTCCCCAGTCGAAAAGTGGCTTCGAACATTACCCACAAAAAGAGGAAAAAGAGAGGGAACCCAATATATTTATGAGTTACTAAGGCATCTATCAGTTTTGTCTTTTCAGAGAAGAGGGTCTTCTCAGTCAGTGTTTCTTGCAGACCTCCGGCAATAAAGCCGTATCGGGCGTTAGTAAAAGCCGATTCAGGATCTTCACGCAGTAGTTTTTCGATATAAGCACGCTCTTTGTCCCGTCGGCTGAAGATCTGTGCTTGTTGTGGCAATGTGCGGGTACGCTTCTCTATATCCTTGTCGCCTTCAAGTAATTTTACGCAGATATACCGTAACGGCATATTCCAACCGGAATATGAGGCTGGCTCCACACTTTTAAATTCACGCTCCATGATGGCGATCGATTTCTCCAACACCCTCCCATAAGGAATTTGTACATAGTTGTACTCTTCTTGCTTGTAAACATCGATTACCTTCTCAAGCAGCTGGGGAATCCCTTCGCCGCGTTTACCTACGGTAGGTACAATCGGAATATTGATCAAAGAACCGAATGTCTCATAATCGAAGGTACGGCCGCTCTCTTCCAGCTCGTCATACATATTCAGGGCAATCACCATCGGAACGCGCAAGTCAATCAGTTCTGTGGTGAGATAGAGATTCCGTTCCGGTGCCGATGCCGATACTACGTTCACAATCACATCGGGCTTCTCTTCGAGTATATGTCTCCTGACGAACAGCTCTTCAGGGGTATATGCCGATAGCGAGTAGGTGCCGGGCAGATCAACCAAAATGAATTCATAGCCGTTGTGGCGCAAGGTGGCCTCTTTTGAATCGACGGTCACTCCACTATAGTTGCCTACATGTTCATGTGCGCCGGATGCCAGATTAAAGATGGTGGTCTTCCCCGAATTGGGATTACCTAAAAGGGCTATTTTTATCTTTTTTTGGGGATGGGAGGTACCGGTTTTATGGTGGAGGATTCTGGTTTTTTTTCCATTTTCAGGATCGGTTTCCGGATCGTACTCGGTTTCATTGTCCTCTAAAATTTCCTCTGCAGAGAGTGATGCCTCCCGGTATAAGGTGTTGTTTTGTACATCTCCTGCCAGCATCGAAATTTCAATCATTACAGCTTCACTTCGGCGTAGCGATACCTCGTATTCCATAATCTCATACTTGATGGGATCCTTTAACGGAGCGTTCAGTATCGACTTCACTTCCTCTCCACGCACAAACCCCATTTCGAGGATGCGTTTTCTGAAAGCTCCACTGCCGTTTACTTTTACGATATATGCTTTTTGTCCGGTCTGTAGTTCTGAAAGGCGCATGAATGATTGAATTTTTGTTGTCTGTTACTCTTTATCCTCCCAGCAATATGTAGAGGATAGGGATCAGAATACCGATCAGCAGATACCATTTCCCTCTTTTGGCGATGCCATGTTTCCCTTTGACCATAAAGAGTCCCGATATGGCGAGGAAGATGAGTGAGCCGGCAAATATATCGGCCATGGGTATCCACCCTTTGACACGGTTATAATGAAACCGGTTCACCCAGTAGGCAATCGGTTTCTTCTTGCTCACCTGGTATTGGGCGTTCCCTGTCTCCGGATCATACTCTCCAAGGGTTCCCTGTAGCATTAATCGGTATTTCCCCCGCACTTCACCCACGTTATTCAGCTTGGGCCTGTCGGGCTCTGATTGCCATGCCTGTGCGAACTCTTCCGGCGTCAATCCTTTGTCGAATGTGAGCTGTATCTCTTCCACTTTATAAGAGGGATCCTTGCCCTTCATATGGGTGAGCAAAATCCCTGAGATGCCATAGACAAGCGACAACCCCACCATCACGAAGCCGATATCGCGATGGAGGAAGCGGATCCACTTCCTTACCTTGGGACTAATTGTGAACTTCTTCATAGTTCAATCCGTCGATATAATAGATAGAGTAGTAATCCTTACCTTGGGCTTTCATCCACACTTTCATTTCGTTGATATTGGCCAATTCGGCTGCACAAGTCTCTGCCGAACCGTCTTCCTGGATCAGTTTCTCGTTGGTGCTCTTCTCCATATCGGCTATCTCAACCTGGGTGAGACGGCGTTCGCGCAATATACCATTCACTTGCAGCTGAGTACCTTCCAACTCCCTGTTGAATCCACCTATTTCTCCCTTCGCCTCCACCCGGATAGACTGTTTCTGTCCCTCCCCGGTCAGGAAGCATCTTTTGCCAGAGTGTTTACAGGTGTGGGTGACATATCCCTTTACAGTGATCTCTTTGTCGAGATACGTTTCGGCAATGTCGTAGATCGAGTCAGCGTCAAAAGCGACGACTATGGTTTCCACGGATTGTTTATCATCCTGGTTCTTTGTCGTTTGTCCCGCATTATTACAGGAGATTGCGAAAAACGCAAATACGACTAAAATAAAAGATAACTTTTTCATTATTTAAACTGATTATAAATTAGATTGCAAATTTACTGCTTTTTTGTTGATTATTACCTATTCTCTGGAGTTTCCTGATTTGTATGATCGCATCCAAAAGGTTTACGATTTGCTTGTATACGGAACATATAGATCATTCATTATTCTTTCTGCGGGACAATCAACAAGGCAATTAATCCCGGTATTCCGGTAAGTAGTACCCATAGGCTTCCCGGTACTCTTTCCCTCCTCCTTTTCATCAGGAAGAGATAGAGCAAGGCAAGGATGGTGTTGAGGATAAACGTTTGCCAGGAAGCAATATGAAGCTGTGGCCTAATATATTTCGTGTTTCGCTCTTGTAGTGTGATCGAGGCGGGGAACAGCCATTGGGAGACTTTTGCCCAGTTATCCCTGTTGGCTGCGATAAAGGAGTCGTCCACTCTTCTCAGGTTGTCGTTCTGCAGGGCATAACTATACCTGCCATCAGGCTTGATGACATTCACCGTCCAGAAGAACATGTTGGCCATGATCATCACTTCGTCGTTTCGGATATCGATGGCTGGGATATCGAGTTTCAAGAGGTTGTAACTTGGAGCTTCGAGGATATAGATGCTCCCTTCGGTATCGAAAAGAAAGCCATAAAAGCGCTTGTCGGTCACTGCCTGCATGGTGAAGTAGGCGACATCGATGCTGTCACTGACTTTGGTATTACGGATAAAAGGGCGGTTGTTCACCATCTTCATGTGAAACAGTTTCCCATCCGCATCCAGTGTAAAGTAACCTTCATCGTAGGGTTTGCGTATTGTCAGGATTCCTTGTGACCATTGCGCCGGGAAAACATAGCCTTTCTTCTCCAACTCTTGGGCAAAGAGGTCGCTCTTCTCCCGGTTCACCTTGTTGCTGGTCACATCGATGAATTCGATTCTCTCCTTCATCCTGAACACATCATCGGGCGTTTCCAGGTTCAACCGTTTCGGCAGGGACTCATACATCACGTAAAGGCCGAGGTTGGGTGCGCTTGTCTCATTACTATTATAACGGAAGGTGAAGCTCTTTTGCCGGATCAGCGGCATCGTCACTTCCTCTCCCCTGATGGAGTCGGGCATCTTGCCCTCAGACGATAACTGCCGGTAATACATCATCGGTAGGATGGAGTCGAACTCGGCAGCGCTGTATTGTTTGCCCGTGGCATCCCTGAGGGTTGTCTTTTTGCCTTCGACCTCCCTGTAACAGAACTCTTCGATGATCGAACTGTAATAGACAAACGGGTACCTCTGCGGTGTGGAGGTGGCTTTCTTGACGATGGCAGGGACTACCCACATGGCGACCAGGGTGACGATGAGGATAATGATTATTCTATAAAATGATTTGTTCATCATACTTCAACAGTTATTATTGGACTCCGTTCTTGAAGCGGGTTACCGAAACGAAAGAAAAGGTAAAGGTTACCGCCGCAATCACGATTAAAAAGGGCAGGAATGGAACGTAAGCGCCGGATGAGGCATCCATATAAAAGAGGGAGACGAGGGCGACTGCCGGCATGGCATTCAGCACACGTTGCATCCATACCGGCTCGAAAGAGATCCATGCACCCAGCAAGTAGGTCGCATAACCCCCAAGAAACCAGGGTAACATCTTCAGGAAGTTGGCCGTCACGATTTCGCTGCTGAATGATGCCGATATCCCTCCGAGCAGGACGAGACAGGTGACGATAAACAGTAGCGAGAGGATCACCACACCATATCCCAGCATTGCACAGAGGTTCTTCGCTTCGTTGAGGGGTAGATGGAGTGTCAGTTTTAACCTTTTTGACTGCATCTCCGGGGCGAATTGCACGATTGCGAAGAGCAATCCTGC
>JAAYFR010000085.1 GCA_012728155.1 Bacteroidales bacterium
AAAAACGGGCTTTTCGGAGCGGACTCAATAGATATATGCACAACTAAAGAAATCATTTGAATTCGACGATCCGTTGTAGGCCAAATAAGTATAAAGTGCCCAAACGGACAGACAAAGAATAATGACCGCTCATATTCACAATGAGTGTCATTATTCTTTTGCTTTATATCATATTACGCAGTAGGACAGTGAGTAATAAGCCTTATATTTGTTTAATATTTAAGATCTTTTACAGTTGCAGCCTATTTTGCGACACTATATTTAAAATAGATATATTCAAGATGAAACACCTGGTACTGACATTTTTTCTCTGCCTATCCATTACTCCGGCAGTACAATCAAACAACTCATTGCCTATTGTTCCCAAGCCGGCAAAGGAAAGCACTTCCGGTGAACAAGTATCCCTGCAGAAAAAATGGGACATTTTTATTCCTTCCCAATTGAGTGTTAGCAGGGAATATCTTTCTTCTATATTCAAAGAGTTTGACATCGAAATCGTGTACACGACCGATAAAAAGAACGCGCTGATCATTGTAAATGAAGACAAAAAACTCGCTAAGAACCCCGAAGCTTACCAGCTCCAAATTGGCGGCAAAGGTAAAATAACCATATTCGCCTCTTCCGAAAACGGGGTTTTATATGCATTCCAGTCATTGAGCCAGATAGTGAAGGCCGACGACAACACCGTGGCATTGCCTGTCTGCACTATCACAGACGAACCGGCATTTCCATGGCGTGCATTTATGCTCGATGAAAGTCGACATTTCCATGGGATGGAAACGGTAAAGAAATTGCTTGATGAGATGGCACGCCTGAAAATGAATACTTTTCACTGGCATCTGGTCGATGACCCGGGCTGGAGGATTGAGATCAAAAAGTATCCTGAACTCACTAAAACCGGTTCCCTGCGTAACTTCTCCTATAGGGACCTTACTCCCGAAAAATGGGACGAGACATACCCCGGCAAGAAAACGTTTTACACACAAGACGAAATCCGTGAGGTAGTAAAATTTGCGGCCGATAGAGGAATAAAAATCATGCCCGAAATCGAAGTACCGGGACACGCTTCCGCTGCCATAGCCTCCTATTCCTGGCTGGGCGCAAGCAGCAACAAGGAGGGAAAAGGTATCTGGGGAGACCTTTACAATGTGACTGATCCCAAGGTGGAAGCGTTCCTGCATGACGTGTTGGACGAAGTGATCGAACTGTTCCCATCGAAACTTCTGCATATCGGAGGAGACGAAGCCGATTATTCACACTGGCGGAATAACTCACAGATCGTACAATTTATGGAAGATAACCATATTCCCACATTCTCGGATCTACAGGTATGGTCCATCAATCGCTTCTCCAAATACCTTGCGTCGAAAGGGGTGAAAATGATGGGTTGGAACGAAATTACCGGTGACAATATCCGGAATGAAGCACATATTGAAGAAGGCCAATCGGAAAAACTGGCCGAAGGCACCATCGTCCATTTTTGGGATGGAGATATCAGCCTTGTGAACAAAGCCATCGAAAAAGACTACAATGTGGTGAACTCTAACCGTCATTTTACGTACCTCGACTATCCCTACGAAGTAATATCCCTAGAAAAGGCCTAATCGTTCAATCCGATACCCGATGGTTTGGAAAAATCCAGAGAGCCTAAAATACTTGGTACGGGTTGCCAGATGTGGGGAGAATATACTCCTAATACAACCCGTCTCTATTACCAGATCTTTCCCCGTATCGCGGCCTATGCCGAGTGTGGATGGACCAAAGCAGCCGACAAGGATTATCTGGATTTTAGCCAGAGAGTAAAGAACACCGAACGTCGTTGGCGGAAATTGGGTTATTTCAATCAACAGCCTTCATTTTCAAAGCAGGACGACACCTTCACTCTTTGGCAATTACCTTCTCAGATCAACACCATAGGCAATTCCTATGTGATCCGTACAGATAACAACAAGGTTATTGTAATGGATGGAGGAGTCAAGGAAGAAGAAAATTACCTCAGAGGTTTTCTGGCTGCATTAGGCAATGTGGTAGATTGCTGGTTTGTGACACATCCCCACCCTGACCATATTGGTGCACTTACACAGATTCTGGAGAATCCAAAAGGAATTACAATTCGGGAAATTTGCCAATCCACTTTTTCTGATGACTTACTGGATATGGAACCCGATTACAAAGAACAAGCTATTACATATTACAAGGCATTCAAAAAATCGGGTGTCAAAAACAAGGAAGCAACACCTGGAATGGTACTAAATTTCGGGAACACCTCTATGAAAATATTAGGTATTAAAAATGAGGAGATAAGAGAAAATCCTTATAACAATTCTAGTGTAGTAATAAGGGCTTCCGATCCGGTAAAATCCGTACTCTTTCTTGCCGATACGGGAAAAGAAGCAGGGGATAAATTGTTAAACGGCCTATTTAAAGACGAGTTGGATTGCGACTATATCCAAATGTCACATCACGGACAACAAGGCGTTTCCATGGATTTTTATCGCACGGTAAAATTTCACGCCTGCCTGTGGCCGACCCCTACTTGGGTATATAACAATGATACTGGAAACGGATTCAACACAGGACATCTTAAAACGATGGAGACCCGCGAGACAATAAAAGAACTGAATATTACCGAACAGTACTTTAGTTTCGACGGAGTAACAAAGATCGAATAGATACAAATTTAAGATAGTCTCTAAACTTTCCTAGATAGAGTTTTGGTTATTATGAAACAATACATTATACTGTTCTTTTCTTCGATATTACTGTTCACTGGCTGTTCCGTCAGTGAGTTATCCTCATTAAAGGTGGAGTATGAGGAAACCCCTATAGGTATTGATATTGAAAAACCACGCTTTAGCTGGCAGATGAGTTCCTCCAAGCGGAGTCAATCGCAATCAGCCTATCAGATTATCGTCACCGACAAAACGGGAAAAGAAGTATGGAGCAGTGGGAAAACTGAAAGT
>JAAYFR010000086.1 GCA_012728155.1 Bacteroidales bacterium
GCACAACCCTACCTCAAATCGACTTTTGAAGAGGTTTGGGACTATGCGGGAGAGCGACTGACCGCAGTGTCGACCAACCGCTTCCGAAGTCCGGAGGATTATACCCAGGAACTATTCCGCACCTGGCAGATCTGCCGTTCGAACTTTGAGCCATACAACACCTACAAAAATACAAAAATGTTTCCCCTCATACTGCGGTCGAAGCAGGCTATCAAAGCCATATACGACCAACAATATCAATTAGTGTGTCTCAACGATAACGCCCACATAAGAAATTATACCCAGGTGATGCAGGAGATAGAGAAGGCCTTTAAGTCTATCTTGCCGGAAAAATCAACTTTCGAATTATAAAAGCAGGATTTGGTTATTCCGGTTTGCGACATCTCCTCTTTACCCTTTTGTGCTATAATTCAAAGGCAGATTTATCCGGAAAAAGTGCTTTCAGGAAAGGCTCCACCCTGGCCCTGTCTTCATCGGTAGAATGATGACTGTCGTTTAGACAAAAAAGTGCCGGTTGATATTTGTTGATAAAGTACATAAAATCGGGTTTGTGCAATCTTATCCTACACGCCTCTCTTCTTCCTACGTAACGCAGTTTACCCCGCTTTACTGCTAAAGCATAATAAAGATAAATAATTCGTTGAATATCGTTTTCACTCCTCACATGATTGGTCAGTGTATGGGAGATCGCCTCTTTGAAATCCTTTTCAGCAACATTCCGATAATCCGATTTTAAATACGAGTCAACATTGTGATGGGGCATTGCTGAAAAATAGGTGCCAAATTTCTCTTCTATCAATAAGGCAGCATGGTGTATTGTTTTACGGTATATATTGCTATGAAGTGAGAAGATCTTTTTTATTTTATTCACCCATTTACCCAAAAAATATCTTTGTAAACGGACAATTGGATACCCTTCGGCAGTGAAAAAAAAATTGGGAGAAAGGGATTTACTGAAAAACATATCGTCGTTTGCATACAGGAAATGGTCTGACAAACCAGGAATGCTCCAAATAAAATGTTCAATGATTACCGAATTATAACAGGGCATGGATTCTTGAGGTAGCAACTGAGCTATATCAACAATCTCCACTTTTTCATTTTGCAGATCGAGCCATTTAGGTGTCTGACCGTCGGTCACAATAAAAATCTTATGAATCCAAGGGATATTATTCTCCACCGAACGTAAAGAGTATTTCAACTCCCCATTATCGGTATAACGCCCTTTTGATGTAGCTTCTCCATTATTCAAAACTTCTCTTCCCAGAAATTTCTCCCTTTTGGTTATCCACTCAAGATCGCTTCCGTCAACCCAGAGATAGACAAGGTCTATATCAAATGGTGATGTATAGTTTTTCATATGCTTCAAAGTGTTTTTCATACGAGAATGAAGTGGCATATTCATTCTCTTTCTTTGCCAAATCATTGTCCAGATAAAAATTTTCCAAATTATCATCAATCAGCTGTTTCATCTCATGCGGATCGAAATTCTTCCAAAAATAGGCGAAATCTCCTCCAATCTCTTTCAGACTGGTCTCCTGAGATGAAAAAACGGGTTTCCCAAACTGCATAGCCTCAATCACAGGCAAGCCAAATCCTTCAAACAGGGATGGGAACAAAAATGCTTCACAATTTCCATAAAGCCAGGCTTTCTCTGTTTCCGAGACCGTTCCCAAAAGAAAAACATTCCCTATTCCTTCTCTCTTGATGCGTTGTTTTATCATTGAATCATACCCATCTTTATCACTTTCACTACCCGCAATATAAAGATACTTATCCGGCATAAGTTTCATCATATCAAGTAAAACATGAAAATTTTTCTTCCTTCTGACTACCCCAATCGAGAGAAAAAATGGTCTTTTGATCTCTTTATCTGGTTTTGACGATGGCTTTTGCACAATATTTTCTACGCCATTAAATATAACCTCACATTGTTTTCCGTTCAATATGAGATTTTTCTCCACTTCCTGCTTTGTAAATTGCGAAATACAAATAACTCTGTCAGCCCGATTGACTTTCCGTTGTAATCGACGGTGTTTCCTTTTACGTTGTGCTCCCGTCGTCTCGTAGAGATAGTTCAGGTCATGTATGGTGAGAATAAGTTTCGTTTGGGAGAAAGCAGGTTTAAACCGACTTAACTGATGAACGGCATGCCAAACATCAAATACCGGGAACAGATATCGACAGCGCTTTCTAAACCAATTTGAAGAGTCAATATAACCTACTTCATTGCCAAATATGCCAAACATTTTTTTGGGCATAAGAAATGTCAATGAATAACTGGAATTATTCTTTTTATAATTTTTCTGGAAATAATTCCCATAAGACAACGCTACTTGTCCCAAACCACAGTAAATATTTCTCAACTCAGATAAATCGACCAATACTCTTTTTTGTTTGCTCTTCATCACTTTGTTATTATGTTGTGCCATGATATCCCATTGGAGCGACAAAAATAATTCTTTTAATTCAATTATAGAAACGTTATGGAACTCTTCGCAAGAATGATTACTTTTGCACAATATATAATTGCATAAATATAAAACAATTCAGAGAGAGCAGATGTTTTATAAAAATAGTAATACCTTACAAGCAAAGACTATGCAAACGAAAAAAAAGAAGATAAGAATCAAGACAAAAATATTCATCCCATCGGTCTTTATTCTCGCGGTACTTTTCATCACCTATTTTTTCCCACGCCAAGGGAGTTTCAAATATAATTTCAATGAGGGTCGTCCATGGCAATACGGATTGCTTACTGCCCCTTTCGATTTCCCTATATATAAACCGGTCGCTCAGCTGAAAGCGGAACAGGATAGCATCCTAGATTTTTACGAACCCTATTTTGTAGTTGATGAAGAAATCTCCAAGAGCGCCCTCGCCGAGTTTGACGCCGATGCAAATCTAAACGCCAGGCTATCCGAGCTTGCCCCTGAATATAAACTCTACGTCCGAGAAAAATTAAATGAAGTGTATGACAACGGCATTATGCGCTCGGATGATTATGACCGGATTTACAAATCCCACACTCAGGCATTACGAATAAAAAGTGGAAATATGGCCGAGTCCAGAAAGGTTGAATCGTTCTTTACTATCCGCTCTGCTTATGAGAAGGTGCTGAATGATGTACCGCCCGGAATTGATGATAATATTCTCAAAGTGGCCAATATCAATGAATATATCCAGGAGAATGTGCTGTATGATGCGGTCACCTCCGAAAAGGCCAAGAATGAATTTATCCAGCAGGTCGACATCAGCCACGGCATGGTGCAAAGGGGCCAGCGCATCATAGATCAGGGCGAGATTGTCGGCCCACAAACCTACAACATACTCTCTTCCCTGAAGCGGGTAACCGAGGAACAAAGTGGCGGTACTACCAGAAACAACTGGATGCTACTGGGGCAATTTATGCTCATATTGTTCATGTTGGGGTCATTTTATACGTTCCTTCTCTATTTCCGGCCGATAGAATACCGCAACAGGAAGCATGTGGTTTTCATGGTGTTACTGATCTCTTCTTTTGTTCTACTCACAGCCATTACTGTCAGGTTTGAACTTTTCAACATTTATATCATCCCTTACGCCATCGTCACCATCCTTATCCGCACCTTTATCGATTCACGCACAGCACTTTTTTCCAGCCTCACCACCATCATCATAAGTGCGCTTATGGTGCCGTTTCCCTTTGAATTCATCGTCATTCAGATCGCCGTATCAATGGTATCCATATTTATACTGAAAGAATTGACGGAACGTTCTCAACTGATCAAGAGTTCCTTTTTTATCTTGGTCACTTATATTCTGGTCTACATAGGACTGGAATTATATCAGGAAGGAAATATAAAAGAGATCGATTGGGTGATGCTGGTCTTTTTTCTAATCAACTTCATCTTTATCATGTTCTCCTACACGCTGGTGTATATGGTAGAAAAATCATTCGGTTTTATTTCCGGGGTCTCATTGGTGGAGCTCTCCAATATTAACAAGCCATTGTTAAAGGAACTTTCTGAAAAAGCGCCGGGAACTTTCCAGCACTCATTACAGGTCTCAAACTTGGCCATGGCAGCCGCGGCAAAATTGGGCGCAAATGCGTCATTGATACGAACAGGCGCACTCTATCACGATATTGGGAAAATGGTCAATCCTCCATTTTTTACAGAAAACCAGATGGCGGGTATGAATCCACATGCGGGACTTCCCTTCGAAGAGAGCGCTCGAATTATTATCAATCATGTGAAGGATGGACAAAAGATTGCACAAAAGTACAATGTCCCTCAGCAGATTATCGATTTCATCATGACCCATCACGGGACAAGTATGCCCAAATATTTTTATATCTCCTGGAAAAATGCCAACCCCGGCAAGGAGGCCAATGAGGCCGATTTCCGTTATCCCGGTCCCAATCCCTTCTCCAAAGAGACTGCTATCATGATGATGGCTGATGCCGTAGAAGCCTCCTCACGCAGCCTCTCCGAATATTCGGAAGAGTCACTTCGTAATCTGGTGAACAAAATTATCGACTCCCAGGTAGCGGAAGGCTATTTCAAGCTGGCACCCATCACATTCAAGGATATACAAACTGTAAAAGATGTTTTTGTAGAGAAGTTGGCCACTATGTATCACTCCCGGATTGTCTATCCGGAACTGAAACAGCCTTAGGTTACACTATTCCCACTCAATGGTTGCTGGGGGTTTTGAAGAGATATCATACACCACCCGGTTGACACCTTTCACCTTGTTGATGATCTCGTTGGATACTTTCGCCAGAAATTCATAAGGGAGATGCGACCATTCGGCAGTCATGGCATCGGTTGATGTGACGGCACGCAACGCAATCGTATTCTCATAAGTACGTTCATTTTCCATCACGCCGACCGACTGTACGGGCAATAAAACAGCTCCTGCCTGCCATACCTTATCATACAATCCTGCCGCACGGAGATTTGAGATAAATATGTCATCGGCATCCTGTGCGATACGCACCTTTTCAGGGGTAATATCTCCCAGGATACGGATACCCAATCCCGGCCCGTGAAAAGGATGACGGTGAATCAGATGGGGTTGCATACCCAATTCCAATCCTATCCTGCGCACTTCATCTTTGAACAACAACTTCAGCGGTTCACACAACTTCAGCTGCATCTTTTCAGGCAAGCCGCCTACGTTGTGGTGGCTCTTAATGGTCACTCCGGTAATAGAGAGCGACTCGATAATATCGGGATAGATAGTACCCTGTGCCAACCATTTGATATCTTTAAGCTGATGGGCTTCCCTGTCGAACACATCGATAAATCCTTTTCCGATGATCTTCCGTTTGTGTTCCGGATCGGTTACACCGGCCAGCTCTTTATAGAAATACTCTTTCGCATCTATGCCAATTACGTTTAGCCCCAGGTGCTCGTAGTTTTCCAATACCGTCTCAAACTCATTCTTACGCAGCAGACCGTGATCCACAAAAATAC
>JAAYFR010000087.1 GCA_012728155.1 Bacteroidales bacterium
CCTTGGACTGGTATTTACCAGGCTATCAGAAAATGCAATGTATTCCTTAGCAGGATAGAAGGTGTAAGTGCCGAGCAACTGGCTTCACTCGAAGAAGAACTTGCTTCATGGAAAGCGCAGGCTCACACGTTGAGAGCACTCTACTACCTGCAGTTGATCAAACGTTATGGTCCGGTACCACTGATTACCAAACCCTACGAAATAACGCACGATTACTCTCAGGATGTACGCGCTCCGGTTTCCACAATTGTCAAACAGATTCTTGACGATTGTGACGCCGCCCTGAGCACTCCGGTTTCTAATAGGGGATTTTCCTGGACTGTGAGAGAAAGTGAAAATTATATCATGAACAGGGCGGTCGCACAGGCAATTCGTTCTCAGGCAGCCCTTTATGCAGCCAGCCCCCTCCTTGCGGATGGCGACTTCACCTGGAACGAGGCCGCCCAGATAACAGGAAACGCATTGTCGAGCCTGCTGGCGAATGATTACAAATTATGGGATGAAAAACCGGGTGAGGGAGTGGCACAAAACTTGTATGAGTTGTATTTTATCACTCCCCATGACGAACAACGTGCCCGTGACAAGGAGACTATCTATCCCGGGAACAGGGTCAATATTTGGGGAAGTCACGGTATGCCATCCACTCCGGGACAAACAACAGCCGGAGCATGTCCTACCCAGGAATTAGTTGACTGCTACGAAATGCAAGCCACCGGACTTCCCCCTATCACGGGTTATTCCGACCAGCAACACTTGCAGCCGATTATCAACGCCGCTTCAGGATATGATCCCCAAAATCCTTATGAAGGCCGCGATCCGCGCTGCTACGCCACTATCTACTTCAATGGCGCGACCCGCGACCTGGGAGCAGTTCCCGGCGGTTTGGTAAGAGATGATCACTTCCCATTGGGACTTGATCTCTCGGGAAACAATGTGATCGTTAGCAAAAACGAAAATGATGAATACACCATTGAAACAACGGGAGGAGATCCATTCTTGGCTACCACTGCTTTGGGTAAGGATATCGATGCCGCCAGCGGTTCAATTTTCATCAAAATGAAATACAAGAGCAATAACCACATTACCAATGCCCAGTTCTTTTTTGGACGACCGGGTGCGGTAGGTGGCCAATCCACACCGGAGAATGTGGTTTTCAACAAAACAGACGAATGGACCGACTTTGAGCTTGATATAACCTCTTACCGTGAACAAGAATGGTGGAAGGAATGGGGACAACCAACCCACGCACTCAGGTTCGACGTTGGCTCTGATGCTGGCAATATCGTACAGGTCAAGGATATGGAAATTAACGTACGCGTGGAAAGTGTGCCGGCGGCACCGTGTGAGAGTTATGTAGGTGGTCTTGACGGTATCACAACCAACAACCGGAGAGCCACTTTTACAGGTTACTACCTGAGGAAATACAATAACTGGAAATCGGGGCGCGATAATAATGCTGACGGGGAAATTCGGATGTTCCGCTTGGCGGAGATGTATCTCAATTTTGCAGAAGCAGCCTATCAGTCTACCGGTAATGCGGACACACCTATCAATATCGGCAATGGAGTCTCGATGAGCGCGCGCGATGCGGTGAACGCGATACGTCGCAGGGTGGGCATGCCCGACCTGCCAGCAGGATTATCGAAAGATGATTTTGAGAAACGCTACAGGAATGAACGCCGCGTTGAACTGGCATACGAAGGTCATCGTTATTTCGATGTTCGCAGATGGAAGATCATGGGACAATCTGAACGTTACGTTACGGGAATGAGGATAACTAAAGAAGGAAACAACTTCAGCTATCAGCGCATAAGTTTCGAACGCGATTCTTATAAGGAAAAGCTCTATTTCTATCCTATACCGCAATCCGAGATTAACAAGATGTTTACACATACCGGTACCGACTGGCAAAATCCGGGATGGAATTAATTAATTGAGATAAACGTTATAAACGTATGAAAAATATAATAGCGTTAGTGATAAGTGTCAGCATGGGAATCTGCGTTTTCAACTCATGCAGCGATCCCTATCCTGAAGTAATTGAATTGGAGAAATTTATGTACCTCTCCTTATCAGGAGCCGCAGACAACCCAACAATCAAAAATGTTGAACTGGATGAAAATGCCAGCTTCCCGCTCTCCGTTTCCTATGGCGGTACAACAAATTATAACCAAGGAGAAATTTCTGTACAGGTAGCCGTAGATAATTCATTGGTCGCGGCGTATAATACTGAACATAATACATCGTACCTCGCTCTTCCGACAGAGGCTGTGACACTGGACAAGACTACCCTGACCATTGCCGATGGCAGCAGGATCTCCGATCAGTTAAACGTGACCATAAAAGCCAATATGGCTAATTTCGTAAACGACTACCTCCTGCCGATTACCATTCAATCGGCAACGGAAGGGAAGATACCGGTCAATGAAGAGTTCAAAACAGTCTATTATGTCATCAAGGGGAATGTGGAAATGGAGCCTATGAAAGAGAAGTGGGAAGTATTGGATGCTTCGTCCGTATGGCAAGCTGACTTCCCGGTGGAGAAAATATGGGATGGCAACCGCAACTCATACTGGCATACCGATTTGAGTGGCATGCCACAATGGTTTTCCGTCAATCTGAACGGATATAAATTAGTGGAAGGTTTTACCTGGATAAACAGGCAGGATGGTGACGCAGTCCCCAAACATGTGGTGTTTGAAACCAGTATGGATGGGAATAACTGGACCGAAGTGCTGGACGTTCCTGAAATGCCAAACTCGAAAATGATGCAGGTACTTGAATTACCGGAGAAAGTAATTGCCCGTTATTTCAAAGTGACCATCCAATCCAACTGGGCCAATGCTCCCTACTCGTATGTGGCTGAGGTATCGCCTTGGGCGGGAGAAAAACCGGAAGACGAGTACGACTGGGAGAAGAAGAGCTGGAGAGTGATTTCTTATAGCTCGCAATGGAACGACGGATGGCCCGTGAGCAATGGCATGGACGGGAACAAGAATTCCACATGGCACAGTGATCTCAATGGAATGCCACAGTGGTTTATCGTGGATATGCAAAAGTCCCGACCAGCCATTAAAGGATTCCTGATTTGGCAAAGACAAGAAGATCATGGAATGGAGCCCAAACATGTGATATTCTCCGTCAGTGCAGACAATGAGGAGTGGACCCAAGTACTTGAGGTTACTGAAATGTCGAATGACTATACCGTCGAGTTGGATTACAAGGTCTCCAATCCGCCCCCCGGACGTTATTTCAAGGTTGAGGTTAAATCCAACTGGGGCAATGGAGGCTGGACCTACTTTGGAGAAGTTAGCACGTATTAAATAATTCAATGTAAAGGTAGGGGAGGAGAAGTGATCCCTCCCCTACTTTTTTTATGGTCTCCCTACTGACCGGAAACCAATAAAAACAAATTACAGCAAAGATGAGATTCTTTTTTATATTACTCGTTGTCATACCGTTGTTATCGGCATGTAAGCCGGCAGAGGATCCGACAGATCCGCAACCCGAACCGGAAAATCCGGAAAATGTAATCTATAACAATATCACCGCGACGGATGGACTCAACCGGGTATTACCTGCGTGGGAAGAGGTTGGTGATCCGCGGGAAAAAAAATATGTGGGTCTTTTTTATTGGACCTGGCATACACAACAATCAAATTATGGCGGCCGCACAGCCTATGATGTAACCAAAATTCTTAATGAACATCCCGACGCGATGGATGATTTCCACCATCCGGCATGGCCACAAGATGCAAACAGTTATTTCTGGGGGGAACCTTTATATGGTTATTACCTCAACACCGACCGTTGGGTATTGCGTAAACACGCCGAATTACTCGCATTGGCGGGCGTGGATGTGATTATCTTCGATTGTACCAACGGGAACTTCACATGGAAAGAATCCTATATGGAGTTGTGTGATGTTTTCACTGAAGCAAGAAAAGACGGGGTCAATACCCCTCAAATCGCTTTTTTACTCGCCTTTGGCCCTACCCAGGGAAGTAAGGAGGCAATCGAAGAGATTTATAGAGACCTGTATAAACCAGCCAAATATAAAGATCTCTTTTTCATGTGGAAAGGCAAACCACTTATTATGGCATATCCGGACAATCTTACCGATGAGATCAAGAACTATTTTACATTCCGCCCCGGTCAACCGACATACAATAGCGGTCCTTCACGGGAAGACCATTGGGGATGGCTGGAAGTGTACCCACTACATGGTTATGCACAAAGAAGTACCGGTTATGAACAGGTACCCGTAGGTGTCGCCCAAAACTGGTCAGCAGAAAGAGGATTGACCGCCATGAATGCCCCGAATTCGTTTGGAAGAAGCTACACCAACCACTCCGGACAGATTACCGGCGATGATGCGGTCAATTACGGCTATAATTTTCAAGAACAGTGGGATAGAGCGCTGAAAATAAATCCACAGTTTGTATTTGTAACTGGTTGGAATGAATGGATCGCCGGACGTTATGAAATGTGGAATCAACAATATAATGCTTTCCCCGATGAATTCAGCCAGGAGAAGAGCCGGGATATCGAACCCATGAAGGGAGGACATGGAGACGCTTACTATTATCAATTGGCTGCGAATATCCGCCGCTTCAAGGGAGTGGGGAAAATAGAACCCGCCTCCGAAGAACTGACGGTAGCCATCGACGGGAAAAAGGATGAATGGGAGAAAGTGAAGCCGGTCTACCAGACACCACGCGGCAATACGCTCCATCGTAACCATCCAGGATGGAAAGGCATACAGTTTACCAATACCACAGGACGGAACGACTTTGTAACCTCTCAAATAGCCAGGGATAAAGATAATCTTTATTTCCTGATTGAAACAGCGGAAAATATCACACCAAGCAGTGATCCGGGCTGGATGTGGCTTTTTATTGACATAGACCGGGACAGAAGTACAGGCTGGGAGGGTTATGACTTTGTACTCAACAGAATCAACCCCAATGAGACAACCATCATCATTGAAAAAAACAAAGATGGATGGGAATGGGAAAAATGTGGTGAAGCAACCTATAAGGTATCCGGAAAACAGATGGAGATATCAATTCCCCGATCTGCCCTTGCCATAAAGGATAAAAAACTTAATTTTGAATTCAAATGGGCCGATAATATCCAGGAAGCAGGCGACATTATGGACTTCTATCTTTCAGGAGATGTCGCACCTGCGGGAAGATATAATTTTGTGTATAAAGAAAAGTAAAATAACATGTGCATACAAAAAGAAAATATGATGAATAATCACAAAAATAAAATAATAATCGAAGCACGACAAATCAATATCTTACTCTCTCTTATACTCCTGTCAGTATCTATTCCCTTTTTCACTTCCTGTAACAATGAGGATCCCGAAGAGAAGATCTTTTTAGATATTGAAATCACCAAATCACCGGATAGAACAACTTTCCTACTTGGAGAGACACCTGATTTCACAGGCTTGGAGATCTCTGAGGTATATACCGACGGAACAAAAAAGCCAATCACTCATTTCAATGTCAACTGGACAGCAGATATTTTAAAAAGAGGCACCACCAAGGCTACAGTCACTTCGAGAGGGAGAACTGTCTCTTTCGATATCTCGTTCGACGGAGACCTGGTCGATACCGGTTTGCCGGTCGTTTATATCGAGACCGAGGAACAAAAGCCGATCGATACGAAAACCACCTATGTGCAAGCCAACATGATGATCAAGGAGGGAGGAAAAACAGTCTCTGAGAATAGTTTACGAATAAGAGGGCGTGGTAATGCCACATGGACCTATCCAAAGAAACCCTACAAGCTCAAACTGGATAACAAAGCCAGTATCCTAGGGATGAAAGAGGATAAAGACTGGGTGTTATTGGCCAACTACTGCGACAAGACCCTATTACGCACAGGCATCGCATTGAAATTAAGCAGACTGCTGAAATTTCCCTTTACCTCAGAGGATCGTTTCGTGGAGGTGGTCCTCAATGGAGAGTATATGGGTAATTACCAGCTTGTGGAAGGAATCAAACAGGGAAGTAACCGCGTAGATATCCCTAAAAAAGGGTATCTCTTTGAAAAAGACGGTTATTACTTGCAGGAGATCAACTATTTTGTCACATCCAGGGGATATGGCTATTCTTTCAAAAACCCCGATCCTGAAGACGACCTGACTACCGAACAATGGGAGTACATCAAAAATTATATGAATGAGTTTGAAGCTGTGCTCAATTCGTCAACCTATAGTAATCCTGAAAGCGGGTACGCCCGTTTTATCGACGTGCCCAGTTTCGTGAAATGGTTTATTTTCCATAATATCTTAGCCAATATGGATACGAACGTCTATATGACCAAGGATGATATGGGTAACTCGAAAGTGAAGATGGGTCCTGTATGGGACTTTGAATGGTCCATCGGAATTGGGTGGTATGAAGGTGCCAGGCCGAGGCCGGCCAATTATTATGTATGGGAATCGAATGCTTTCTATTATGACCGGCTCTTGCAAGACCCCCAGTTCAAAAGCAAAGTGAAAGAGATGTGGCAATCTATCAACGTCACCAATGAACTTCTCAACTTCATCGACGCCACCGCCGCCATGCTCGAGAAATCACAACAGCTGAACTTCACCAGATGGAATATTATGAATGAACGCGTAAGTGTGGGCGGCATCCCCATGGGATCTTACGAAAAAGAGGTGGAATGCGACCGCCAATTTTTCATCAACCATATGAAATGGCTGAATAACGAAATAGAGAATTTTTAATGGATCGACCACCTGACAGAGAATTTATTACGCTCCACTATTCCTGAATATACAAAAAATAAAGAGACTGAATATGAACACAGGGCGAAGAAAATTTTTCAAGACAGTGGGTGTCGCCACAGCCGGATTGGCTACTGGCTTTCACTCCGACTTGCTGGGCTTATCACTGGATACCGGACCGATTCCAACAAGGGGTAAAACGATGGCTATGGCCTCACCCCAATATGATTCTCTACCTACCGATATCCATCGCGCCACACCGGTTGACCATGGACAGGCCTTGATCAATCCGGGCATGGGATGGGTTACCTACTTCTACTCGAATCTCTATCAGAACTATGGGTCGAAACTGGAACCTTCCGATACGGTACGCTATTTTCCGGGAATGAATACCCTGTTCCTCCGTATTCCCTGGGCATTTATTGAGCCGGAAGAGCACAATTTCATGTGGGAGATACTCGATACTCCCGCGCAACGATGGATAGACCATGGCGGGCAAGTAGCCCTCTGCATCACGGCCACCGAAAACTGGATGGGGTCAGGCACTCCCCAATGGGTATATGATGCAGGAGCGAAATATTACGAAGTGGATGGTTATCTTGAACCGGAATATGACGATCCTGTTTTTCTGGAAAAAGTGGAGAATTTCGTGCGTATACTTGCAGAAAGATATGATAACAATCCTACCGTTGCCTATCTCTTTATCGGCCATTACGGCATGTGGGGCGAAGGCCACACCGAACTCACTACTCCCAAACATGGCCATTCATGGGGATTCGAGACACAGAAAAGGATGATCGACCTCTATCGGCGTCATTTTAAAAATAGTACCCTTTGTATCTCGGACGACTATGTAGGACATAATGTGAGAGCTGAACGGTTTCCTATCACCGACTACGCTTTTTCGAAAGGTGTCTCCATCCATGATGACAGCATCTTGGTACAACCCCATCCCAACAACTGGTATCATAGTGAAATGGCGCAACTTTTCTGGCCTACCCTCCCGGTGGTACTGGAGCATGAACACTATGGAGGATCGGTGGAACGGGGAGCATGGGACGAGGAACTGCTGCTCAAAGCGGTAGAAGACTATCATGCGTCATTTCTCTCTATCCACTGGTGGCCTGATATTTTTTATGAGGCAAACAGGGATATCATTGCACGCATAAACAAACGTATCGGTTACCGTCTTCAGGCACCTGAAATCATCTGGCCTACCACCGTCAAGAAAGGTGAACCTTTCATTATTCAGAGCAAATGGGCCAACGCCGGAGTGGCACCCTGTTATGAGGGTGGTTATCCCTGTTTTACCCTGAAGGATGAAAAGGGAGGTATTGTTTCCGTATTGACCGACACCTCCTTCAATCTAAAAAATCTGCTGGTCGCACCACCCGGAAATACGACTCCACAGCCACTCACTTCTACTTTTGTGATAGCTCCGGCTCATCGGGATAACAAAGGCATTTTTTTCCGTGCATGTAAGCCGGGAACTTATGACCTGTTCATTTCTGTGGGAAAACTGGATGGGACACCGGTTTACGAACTTCCCTATACCGGACAGGACGGACATAAACGGTATAAAATAGGTAGAATCACCTTGGATGACTATGCTGCATAAGATATAAATTTAACAAATATTATGAATAAGTCGAACGGTTACATTCTTTTTTTCACAAAAATCATCATCTTATCACTATTTTTCCTCTCATGTAAGGGTGAAGAGCCCGATGTCACACCCCCGGTTGTGATCAAACCCACAGCGAAGACCGAATACCTGAAATTCAAACTTGCGTCGGCCAATCAACTCACCATATCAGAAAACGAAAAAAACAGCTATTCAATCAAGACGACTGGAGGAGATCCCTATATCATGACCGAAGGGATCTCAAAGGCGCTTCATCAGGACTCCGTTGTGTTGACATTTGAATACAAAAGTTCGAAAGAGATTGACAAGCCTCAGATATTCTTCGGTCCTTCCATCAGTGAGAGCCGTTCTGTTTTTGGCACAGCCATACCTGCCACCTCCACCTGGAAAAACCACTCCATCAATCTGGTGAAATCGAGAAAAGATTTTTCATGGGGAAAACAGGAGGATTTCATCAGGTTTGATTTCGGCACAAAAAGCGGGATTGATATCGAGATCCGGAATATCTATTTCAGATCGATGAATAAGTCAGAAAAGGAGATTTATGACAAGGAAGAGAGCAAGATAAAGCAGGATGAAGCAATCAATGAGGCTTTGGCCGCTTATCTGAAGCAACGTTTCTCCTCTTCCATTAGCGAAGTAAAGGTGGGTGGAGCCGAAATTACCGTCATCGGAGAATACAGCGGCGAAGGAAAGTTCAACCTGTGTGAAGTTTTTCCGAATGACACACTGGTTACCACCACCCGCTTCAACGACAAAATCGCACTCGACAACCAATCGTTCCGGGTGACCCTGCCACGGATCATCAAGAAAAAAGGGCTGGACTACGACCGTTTACTTTCCAGATGGGTCATCGTCAAGGAGAGTGGCAATGACCAATCGCTCGCCTCCCACGCCAGATATGCCGATATAATCGAGCCCAAGCAATCTATGCCTCCGGGGGTTTTAACCAGCAAGAAAGGGTTGGGCGGATTTTTCATGAACCAGTTTGTGGGCGATCTTGATGATCTTGGTATTACCAGCATCACCGTCAATATCCTCATCACCGGAATGATCCATACCACCCCCGGTGCCAACAGGGTTCCCCACACATACGGGGGAAAAACCTATTACATGTCCACCGATTACCTCAAACATATAGACGAAGCATTGAAACTGGCTGCCTCAAAAAATATCGTGGTGGCGGCAATCATTCTGGTACAAAAAGCATCGGAATGTGCTGATCCGGCAATAGGGAAAATATTGCAGCATCCCGATTTCACATCGGAAGGTATCTATACCATGCCTAATATGACTACCGACGAGGGAGTGAACTGTTACGCGGCTGCCCTCGATTTTCTGGCCTCCCGCTATAACCGGAGCGACAATGCTTACGGAAGGATACACAAATGGATCATGCATAATGAGGTGGATGCCGGCCTCAGCTGGACCAACATGGGCAGAAAACCTATGCTGAATTATCTTGACACTTACCTCAGGTCCATGAGGATATGTCATAATATCAGCCGACAATATGACGAGCATAGCGAAGTGATGGGATCATTCACCCACTCGTGGGTAGAACCGGTTGAGCTCTATTCCTCCAAAGAGCTGCTGACAACGCTACAACAATTCTGCAACCTCGAGGGCGATTTTCAATGGGGAGTGGCTTATCACCCCTACCCGCAAGATCTGAACGAGCCGAAGACCTGGCTGGATGGGAAAGCTATTTTTAGCCCCCATAGCCCATTGGTCACATTCAAGAATCTGGAAGTGATAGATGATTGGATCAAAAAGGGGGAAAACAGGTATAAAGGATCGGTCAAGAGAACATTATGGCTCTCGGAGAACGGCACCAACTCCCGGACTTACGAGACCAACGATCTGATGGAACAGGCAGCCGGCTTCGCCTATGCCTGGAAGAAGCTGGTAAACCTGGATGGTATCGATGCTATCCAGTGGCACAACTGGATAGATAACAGGGTGGAATATGGACTGAGGATCGGATTGAGGCGTTTCACCGACGACGAAACCGACCCGGGTGGGCGCAAGCCGGTATGGTATGCTTACCAAGCCGCGGGAACCAATAAGGAAGATGAGCTATTCGCCCCTTACAAAACAATCATAGGAATTACTAACTGGAATGAAATTATGCATTTTATTTCACCATAAACCCAATTTATATGCAAAAAATAAGCTCCATACTTATTCTTTCTCTTATTTTTCTCTCCCTGCTGTCGTGCGGCAGAGAGAAAGGAAAAGCAGTCATTGAGGATAAGATTTATCCGCTCCCGGCAGGTGCGGTCAAACTGGATGGTTTTTTTGAGGAATATATCCAAAACTCCATTCACCACTGGAACAAGGGAGATCTCCCTTATGACCGGTTTGTCGACTTCTTCAGAAATGGCAGGCCTCAGTTTGCACTGGGGGAGATGTGGGGAAAAGCAGTCCGCTCAGGATGCATGCTTTACCGTTATACCAACGACCCCGAGCTGAAATAGATCATGGATAAAACGGTCAGCGATCTGCTCACTACCCAACGGGAAAACGGAAGCATCAGTTGTGTAGATATCGACAAGCAGCCCGAAGAGAGTGAACTGTGGGAACGCAAATATGTGATGCTGGGACTGCAGGAGTACTACGAGTGGGTAAATCCCGATCCGAAGGTGTTGGAAGCCCTGATCAAACAGGCCGAAGAGGCCAATGAGTGAATTCAACCTATTAGACTCTATTATGTTTTAAAGCGCTTCAGCCGATAAGTAGAAGGTGAATCGAATCATCACCACACTCTTACTTCTCTTATCTTCTCAGCTC
>JAAYFR010000088.1 GCA_012728155.1 Bacteroidales bacterium
AATAAAATACAATGCAAAAATAATCTACAAACAAGACAATCTACTCTAATTATCATTAAAAAAAGAGGAAAAATAGATAAAATTCAATAAAACACCTCTAAAACTGGAATTTTTCTTAATTTTGCGATAAAGATGAATTCCTCCGGAGGATGGTATAGAGATGTTTTTATCACTTTCCTTTTTTTATAAAATTTTCAGTAAGCCTAGATGTATATGGACTGGATGCGAAACAAGTTTTTTCAGTTGTTCTTGAATAGGTTTGTTTTCTTTGATCGATTTATCTGTAACCATCTGTTTTTCGACGATTCTAAAAATAGGGAAGGAGTGGTAGCGCTTGAATATCCATCTACCTTAAGATAAGGTCTTCTCTATTTTATTTTATTTTTCTACAACTGTCAAGTCTCCATAACTGAGATCCTTTAAAAACTGTTTAAATTTCTCAAGAAAGTAATCAATAAACCGGATTTTAGTTATTCCAAAACTGGTACAACTCCATATTTTTATGAGGATGGTATGAGGATGATATAGGGATAATATGGAGTTGCTACGGACTTGGTACAAACCCATAACGATTCAATCGGAGGAGTAATCTAACTTAATAAACATATAGCAGATCCCCATCTTATTTTGTATCTTTGAAAATATTATAGAGATATGGAACGATGAATTACAAATTGGAAATCTGTGCCAACTCCGTGGCCAGTTGTATAGAAGCACAAAAGGGAGGCGCTTATCGCGTGGAACTCTGTGCGGCGATCCCCGAAGGGGGTACCACCCCTTCCTATGGCGACATGGTGGTGGCAAGGGAGTTATTAGATATCAAACTGAACGTGATTATCCGCCCGAGGGGGGGCGATTTTCTCTATTCGGCATTGGAACACAAAATTATGCGGAGAGATATCGAAATGGCCCGTCAACTGGGAGTGGACGGGGTGGTGATTGGCTGTCTCACGGCAGAGGGTGAAGTGGATATGAAGCGCAACCGGGAGTTGATAGATGCTGCCGGAGAGATGAGCGTGACTTTTCACCGTGCATTCGATATGTGCCACGACCCTTTCGACAGTCTGGAAAAGATTATCTCATTGGGATGCAGCAGGATACTCACTTCGGGGCAGCAACAACAGGCAGAGCAGGGAATCCCACTCCTGAAAGAGTTGGTGAAACAGGCCGGCGACCGCATTGTCATTATGCCCGGCAGTGGTATCAATAGGCACAATATAGGCGTCATCGCCAAAGAGACTGGTGCCAGAGAGTTTCATCTTTCTGCTCGAAAACCGGTAGAGAGTGGCATGATTTACCGCAACCCCCACATCAAAATGGGAGGCGCCGCAGTGATGATAGAAGAGTACGCGCAACAGGTCACCCATGCGGAATTGGTGCGTAATACGTTGGATGCGTTGGATTAAGATGAAAAAAATAAACCTTGGCAAATTTGTTTTTTCACTTTGCTTCCACTATATTTGCAGCGTATGAAACAAAGTTGCGCCATTTTAATCATTTTGCTTGCATTGGTAATATCTTCTTGTTCAGAAGACGATGCGGGTCTCACCTATGAGTCGGGCATCTACAGACCCTACAAACAGGAGATATCATCAATTTTCGCCATTACCGACAACCGGGAGATTGATGGCAATTCAATAAAAGTGACAGGACCTTCGGGAAAGAGTGGAGATATTCATTTTGTAGAGATGAATCCCAGGGTTGATGCACTGAGAGAATCCACCATTCGTTATAACACTATTCTTTTTGGGAAAAAAAATACCGCCCGAGTTTTTTGTCCTACCTGTCTGGATGTTCCCTTGCAAATAAAAGTAAAAGATGACACTCTCTTTTTGACGCCGAAAGATTTGACAGAAACAGTAAAATTTGCCCCCTATACCGAGATGGGCCTTACCGTTGTAAGTGGAGAGGAGGCGAAACTCCATGCAACCCTGCAAGGCAGAATCACAGAGGGTGGATTTATACTCTCCACTTACAATATCTTCATCAAATCCTCAAGCACTACGAAAGGTACTGCCGATGCCAATTATCTCGACCTTGATTATCTGAAAAGCGAATTAAAGGAGAATGACACCTTAGTATATGTGAAAAAAGAGACCTATTTCAAGAAACCATAGGTAGTCCAACAACTTATACTCTACCATAACATCGTTCCTTTCCTATCCCTCCTCCCTCACTTCATTTTTGCAGTGAATAGAGTAGTTGGATCTCTTCCGCCCAAAGTGATTCATCGGGAGTTTCGAGAATAAGTGGGAGATCGTCGAGTCGAGGATCGTTCATCAGAAATGAGAAGGGATCCATGGTCATCACCCCTTTCCCAAGGCTGTCGTGACGATCCACACGCGATGCCAATTCCTTCTTCGAGTCGTTGATATGTATCCCTTTCAAATAGCGAAAGCCCACTATTTCATCAAACTGGTTAAAAGTATCGTCATATCCTTCGCGGGTTCTGATCTCGTAACCGGCGGCCAGGGTATGTGCTGTGTCGAGGCAGACCCCTACCCTGCTTTTATCATCTACCTTATCGATAATATGGGCGATCTGTTCGAAAGTATGGCCGAGGTTGCTTCCTTGGCCGGCAGTATTTTCAATCACTGCCGCCACTCCATTGCTCTTTTCCAATGCTATATTGATTGATTCGGCAATCCTGTCGAGGCATGCATCGATAGCTATCTTGTTCAGGTGGCTTCCCGGGTGGAAATTCAACCGGTTGATTCCCAACTGCTCACACCGTTTCATCTCATCATTAAAGGCATTCCTCGATTTGTTCAATCCCTCCTCTTCGGGATGTCCCAAATTGATCAGGTAGCTGGCGTGGGGTAAAATATGGTTGGGTGAATAGCCCAGCTCTTCGCAACGCGACTTGAAAAGGTCGATATTCTGATCTGTATAGGGCGACGCAAACCACTGACGTTGATTCTTGGTAAAGAAAGCAAATGCTTTTGCACCAATGGCATTTGCATTAAGGGGTGCATTCTCCACCCCTCCTGATGCGCTGATATGGGCTCCGATAAATTTCATGACTCTATTTTTTTATTTTCTATTGTTATCCGAACAAAGATACAATGATAAAGGTTCAATTACATTAGGTGTTTTGAGTCGCCTTCGCTCCTCGATTGCTAATTCTCGCAACGATATAATACAAGCAAACTTATGTTATGTTCGTATTGTTTAACGAAATAGTTCCTTTTGTACTTATTTTATCTGCTTTGGGAAGGTCATTAGGAAGTGTAATCCCCCTTCGGGACGATTTTTTGCCACGATGCTTCCCTTATGGAACAGGACGGCATTCCTGACGATGGAGAGTCCCAATCCCGACCCGCCGGTATTACGCGTCCGTCCCTCATTCACCCGATAAAAACGTTCGAAGATACGTACCAGGTGCTTTTCCTCCACACCGGTACCAGTATCGTAGAGCTCAAAAAAGTAGGTATCTTCGTTTTCATTATAACAGCGTACCACGATATCAATCTTTTCCCCAGCATAGGAAATAGCATTTTCAATCAGGTTCCGAAAGATAGAATAGAGAAGTGTACGGCTACCATAAACCCCTACAGTATCATTTACCTCTACCCTACAACTATTACTCCTCTCCTTCAGTTTGTCGGACAGATCGTTGGCCAGCTCATTCAGCAGTTCACCCATACGCACCTGCTCCAATTCGAATCGGTCGGGCGCCTCTTCAATCTTGGTCAGCATACTGATATCCTGTATCAATTCCGAAAGACGGATAGTCTGTATATAAGCCCTATCAAGAAAACCATGGATGCGTTCGCTGTTTTCACCCTTGTAATCATAAAGGTTAAGGATCGTCTCCAGATAACCACGGATACTGGTGACCGGGGTACGCAGCTCATGTGCAATATTATTGGTCATCTCTTGTTTGAGCAGACGCGTCTTCTCCGATTTGGTAATATCACTGATGTAGAATTCGAAACTCTCATCCTCAAAAATAATGATCCGCACATTAAATTGTCGGCCGCTCTTCTCTATCCGTTTCGAGAAAATATTTCCCTCTCCTAGCCGTTTGTTGAGGAAAGTGACAAACTCCCCGAAAACAGGATTATCAAAAATCAGTTCGGTCTCCAGTGTGGGATTGTCCAAAAT
>JAAYFR010000089.1 GCA_012728155.1 Bacteroidales bacterium
TCCAGTATTATCAACGGTACCTTTGAAGAGGCCGAATTTCAAAATCCCTGGTGGTTGGAATTTGACAAAGATCCGGAAACAGGGGAGAAGATCCTTTATTTGATAGATGCGGAGAATTTGGCAGCACTTCGGAAAATCAATCTGGCTACCAAAGAAGTTTCTACCGTATTTATGAAAGGACAGGCTGGCGTGCATCAGGTGAAATCGATGTTATTCGATACGCCTACCAGAGACACGCTTTTCCTGGTGGACGACAACGGTCGCGGAAGCTGGAATGACAGGCACCAAATGCCCAATATGTTTTATGCCCTTCGTAGCGAAGGATTCAGAAAGGTGTATCCCTATCTTTACGCGCAGTGTTCCTATTCTGCCGTATCAATGGGTGACGGCACCATTTTCTACAATACATGGACCTCTTCGGAAGTGTATAAGGCCCGACAGGTATTTGACCAACAAAGCCAGATGTGGGATGGAAAGTCATTATTTAGTGTGAAAGCAAACTCAAGTGACCACGTATTTATGATCAGGCATCCTGAAGATAAATATGTCTATATGACAGGATTCCATGGTGTATACCGATGTGCCTATGATAGAGAAAAGAAGGAACTGGTTTCGTCTGTGCTTCATGTGGGGGCGATCGGCGGCGAAGCAGGCTATGTAGATGCTCCGGGTAGTGCGGCACGATTCAATCGTCCGCGTCAGGGTGTGTTCGTGAAAAACCAGGATTATGTGAATCAAGGAAAAGAAGATGTATATGACTTCTATCTTTGCGATCATAACAACAACGCCATCCGGAAGATAACTCCCGACGGTGAAGTGAGCACTTTCGCCGGACGCGGTAGTGTCGGCATTGATGGCAGGGTATGGGGTTGGATTGACGGGGAAGCCCGTGAGACTGCCCGCTTCAGGGAACCTTGTGGAATAGCTTATGATCCGGAAGAGGAGATCTTCTATGTGGCAGACCGTGAAAACAAGCGTATTCGCACCATCTCCGTGGAATAAAACAATTGAATCAAAGGAATAAAACACAATAAAAATGAAGAAATATATTTTAACCATTTTATGCTTGGTTATATATGCAATGGGCGCGTCTGCTCAAAAAAAGAGTGTGCAGGTCTCCGGAACCGTTGTAGATGAGGGGGGGCTTCCCTTGATTGGTGCGACCATAATTATAAAAGAAAAGCCCGGGCTGGGGGTAGCTACCGATATTGATGGTAAGTATAAAATCAATGTTGAATCGTTTCAGTATCTGGTATTCTCTTATATTGGTTATGAAAATCAGGAGCATTTGATAAAAGACGAGGATATTGTACTCGACATAGTGATGTTGGAATCGTCAGCATCTGTCCTGGATGAAGTAATTGTGACAGGTATGGGGGCGCAGAAGAAGGTAACCGTTACGGGTGCTATCACTACCGTGGATGTGGGAACCCTGCGGACTCCGGTTTCTAGTATTACCAATGCTCTGGCAGGGAATGTTGCCGGAGTTTTGGCTATGCAGCGTTCAGGACAGCCGGGATCCAACACTTCGGAGTTCTGGATCCGTGGTATCTCCACATTCGGTGGCAGTTCCGCCGCTTTGATCCTGGTGGATGGATTTGAACGGAGTATGGATGAACTCAATATTGAGGATATTGAGTCTTTCTCTGTGTTGAAAGACGCCTCTGCCACAGCAATCTACGGTTCTCGGGGTGCGAACGGGGTTATCCTGATCAATACAAAAAGAGGGAATGAAGGAAAGGTGGAAGTGAATGGCAAGACGGAATATACTTGGACCACCCGTACCCGTACTCCCAAGTTTGCCGATGGACTTACCTATGCATCCATGGCGAATGAGGCCCGCATATCCCGCAACCAAAGGCCGATCTATTCTGATCAGGAGTTGATGATGATCGATGAGCAGTTAGACCCGGATATCTATCCGAACGTAGACTGGATGGATCTTTTATTGAAAGATGGCGCTCCTACTTACCGTACTTCAGTGAGTGTAAAGGGAGGGGGATCCAAGGCAAGATATTATCTCTCGGGAAGTTTTCTGGATGAAGGGGGGATGTATCATGTTGACAAGAATATGAGAGAATACGATACCAATGCCAATTACCAACGGTATAACTATCGCATGAATATTGATATGAACGTTACCGAGACGACCCTGATCCAGGTAGGTATCGGTGGGGCACTTGAAAAGACCAATCGTTCCGGAGCGGTAAGTACCGATGATATCTGGTATTCGATTTTCGGTTATAACCCTATTACGATGCCTATCATGTATTCGAACGGATATGTACCTGTCATGATGACAGAAGGTGTGATCACATCATCGTGGGAAGCTATTTATAATCCATGGACAGCCGCCACACAGACAGGATACTCGGAGATTTGGAAGAACACCATCAATTCGAATATTACGTTAGACCAAAAACTTGATTTTATCACGAAAGGATTGAAATTTATTGGCCGTTTCGGATATGATACTTTTAACTACAATTATATACAGCGCCGGAAGAATCCGGAGATGTGGAGAGCTGAACGACAACGTAATTCGGACGGGCAAATTGTATTTAACCGGTTGATACCGGAACGTTTGATGAGTCAAGGTTCTTCGGCTTCCGGAGATAGAAAGGAATTTGCTGAGGCCGAGCTTTCATACAACCGGGCTTTTGGTGATCACAATGTGGGGAGTGTGCTCAAGTATACCCATGATAATTATGTGAATACCTCCAGTTATGGAAGTGATATTATGGCCGGTATTGCCCGTCGCCATCAAGGAATGGCCGGTAATTTCTCTTATGGATATAAGAATCGTTATCTGCTCAACTATAATTTTGGATATAACGGCTCCGAGAACTTTGCCAAAGGCCATCAATTTGGTTTCTTCCCGGCTTATTCAGCCGCCTGGAACGTGGCAGAAGAGAATTTTGTGAAAAATAACCTTAGCTGGTTGGGAATGTTTAAAATTCGTTATTCATACGGTGAAGTGGGAACTGACAACTCTTCTTCACGATTCCCGTATCTGGCCAACTTCGGAAATTATAATCGTGTCACTAACGCAGGTGAGCAAGAGGTCTCTTATACTTGGGGTGATTTGGGAAGCCCTGCCCGGGCTCCTTTCTGGTATCCAGGACTGACCTATACTCGTGTATCCTCCAATAATGTGACTTGGGAAATTGCCAAGAAGCATGACTTGGGATTGGACCTCTACCTCTGGAATGATAAATTTGGCCTGACAGTCGACTATTTCGATGAAAGCCGTGATGGTATCTATATGCAACGAAACTTTCTACCCGACATGGTCGGTATTCAGGGAACAAATCCGTTCGCGAACGTGGGAAGTGTAAAAACAAAAGGGTACGACGGTAACTTCAAGCTGGATCAAAAAGTGGGAGAAGTCGCTATGCAGGTAAGGGGTAACTTCACCTACAGCAAAAACGAAATTACTGAAGCCGATGAGATGGTCAACCGTTATCCCTACCTTCGTCGTACCGGTTACCGTGTGAATCAGGCCAAAGGCCTGGTGGCACTGGGTCTCTTTAAAGACTATGAAGATATTCGCAACAGCCCCCGTCAAGACTTTGGCAATGCCATGGACGTGATGCCGGGTGATATCAAATATAAAGATATCAATGGTGATGGAATCATCAATAATGATGATATCGTACCGATTGGAGCCACTACACGTCCAAACCTGATCTATGGATTGGGGGTCTCTGCCAGTTGGAGAGGGTTTGATTTCAATCTCCACTTCCAGGGTGCCGGGAAATCCCATTTCTTTATCAATGGATTTACTGTATATCCGTTCGTCGATGGGGAATGGGGTAATATCCTGGATGAGATGGCAAAATCCAACCGTTGGATCCAAGGGGTCAATGAAGACCCAAATGCCGAGTATCCCCGTTTGAGTTATGGTGGAAATGCCAATAACTACCGCGCGTCTACTTATTGGTTACGCGATGGCTCCTATCTGCGTCTAAAAACATTGGAAATGGGGTATACCTTACCCAAAGTATTGACCAACAAGTTTTATGTGAACAAAATGCGATTCCATGTTATTGGTCAAAACTTATTGACATTCTCCAGCTTCAAACTCTGGGATCCGGAAATGGGAAGTTCTAACGGGATGAAATATCCATTGGGAAAAACAGTGACATTTGGATTGACGGTTAATCTTTAAATGTTGAATCATATTAGAAAAAACAAATTTAATAAGATGAAGAAAAAATATATTCTATTAAGCGTTATCATTAGTCTGGGAACATTCTTCCAATCCTGTTCCGACTTTTTGAGTGTGGAGCGCTATTTCAACGATAGACAGGATCTGGAGCGTATATTCAACAGCAGGGATTATACCGAGGAATGGCTGGCCAACGCCTATTATCAGTTGCTCTCCTTTAATCTGGAAATAGGTCATGTGCGCTTTACACTTACCAATTACTCCGATGATATGATCTTTACCGAAGGAGGTGCCGGCATCTCATTCTCGAATTATAAATTTGGCCAATATGGCCCGCAGTATGGTGGTAATGTCAATGCCCTTATTGCCCGCCCGTGGGATCAATCCTATGAGGGAATCCGTCAGGCTTCTATCTTTTTACAGCATGTGCATCCCGGACCTGAAATTACAGAAGAGATGTATCGGGATCTCAAGGGACAGGCTTATTTTATCCGTGGTTACCTCTATTGGCTCTTGTTGAGAAAATATGGTCCCGTACCAATCCTTCCTGATGAAGGACTCGATTATGAATCATCCTATTCCGATTTGGCTCGTCCCAGAAATTCATATGACGAGTGCGTGGAGTATATCTCTGAGCAGATGTTGCTGGCTGCTGAATTGTTGGAGAGCGAACGGAACAGTGCAAGTGCTTCCCGTCCGACCAAAGGTGCTGCACTGGCGGTACGCGCCAAGGCATACCTCTATGCCGCAAGTCCGTTAATGAACGGAAATGCGGAGATGGCCTCTTTCGTGGATGATAAGGGTAGACAACTTATTTCTCAGGAATATAGTGAGGAGAAATGGGCGAAAGCCGCCGCCGCCGCCTTAGATGTGATGAAATTGGGAAAATATGAAATCTACGTGGTTCCCAAACGGGTTAATGGGGGACTCTGGGGAGCCTATCCCAAGACCATTGATCCTCCCTATCACCCGGTCTATTCGGAGAAATCCTTTAAAGAAGGGGGATGGAAGGATATTGACCCGTTGGATTCTTACCGCGCCCTGTTCAATGGAGACCTTTATGTGGCAGAGAACCCGGAATTGATCTTTTCTCGCGGTAATAACCAGTTGCATGATGAATATGGTATACAGTCTATGACCCGCCACCAGATGCCGGTAAGCAAGGGAGGGGGATGGAATTGCCATGGTATCACCGGTAAGCAATGTGATGCTTACGCGATGAATGACGGAAAGCTATTCGACAGGGACGTCAGCCCGAAAGGTTTTACGCAGTATGATGGAGAGTATCCCTATCTGAGAAAAGATGTATGGCTGGAATATGCCAACCGGGAACCCCGTTTCTATGCGTCGGTGGCTTTTAGTGGCGCCCATTGGGCCAATGTAAGTGCGAAAGACGCTGCTGACCGTGACTTCCAGACATTCTACTATTATGGTGAAGATGATGGACGCAAAATTGTGAGTACCGAAGACCGTTGGATACCGACCGGTATAGGCATGATGAAATTTGTCAATCCAAAAGAAAGCTATAAGGACGGAACCGTATATGCTAAAGTGGACCCGGCTATCCGTTATGCAGATATCCTGTTGATGTATGCCGAAGCATTGAACGAGCTGACAACTACTTATCAGATTAAGTCGTGGGACGAGAGTGAAACTTATGCTATTTCCCGCGATGTGGCTGCGATGAAGGCTGCCGTACTTCCAATACGTCTGAGGGCCGGATTACCTAATTTCGATGAAATCGGTATTGGTGACCCCTATGCGAACAGTGAAATATTAAGGGCGCAGATCAAACGTGAACGTCAGATTGAGTTCTTAGGCGAAAATCAACGCTACTACGATCTTCGTCGTTGGAAGGATGCACCAGAGGAAGAAAGCCAGATGATTTACGGTTGCAATACAACCGTTCCCAAAGAATATCGAGAGTTTTTTTATGAACAAGTTGTAGTTCCCAGTGTACAAACTTCCTGGTCTATGAAAAAATATTTCTGGCCAATTGCTTACGATGAATTGAAAAGGAATGCCCGCCTCACCCAGGCGCCCGGATGGCCTTCATTTGATTAATTCAGCAATAAAAAATAGAATAATATGAAAAAATTATATATATATTTGACTCTACTGATTGGTGCGCTTTTTATCTTTTCCGGTTGTAATGACGAATGGAAAAATGAATTATATTCCAGGATGATATCATTGAAAGCGCCGATCAATAGAGACGACGTGTCGGTTATCTATTTGAGATACAAGCCAAATAATGAGACAGTGACTTTTAAGCTTCCTGTTATCGTAAGCGGATCGCTCACCAATGATAAAGATTATATTGTCCGTATTGGTGTCGATAACGATACATTGAATTATTTGAATCGTGATAAATATACCGATCGTTCAGACTTATATTACAAACAATTGCCTGAGAATTTTTATACTTTCCCATCGCAAACCTGCCATATCCCGGCCGGAACCGACGTAGCCCATTTTAATATTGACTTCGATTTTTCGGGGATTGATCTTGTGGAAAAATGGGTCTTGCCCGTGACTGTCTTGCCCGATCCTTCCTACTCATTGAATAGTTATAAGGGTAGGCAGAAAGCGTTGCTCTGGATAATGCCGTTTAACGACTATTCCGGCACTTATAACGCCGCCAGTATGTATGTCTATTTTGCGGATAATACCACAAGATATATGACAGCCACTACTCGGGAAACACGGGTGGTGAATGATAATACCATCTTCTTTTATGCCGGTATTACCGAAGAACTGGCCGAGAACCGGGGTGATTTTAAAGTGAAATGTGAATTTCTGGAACCAACGGTGGAGGAGATTATTGATCCAAAAACTGAAGAAGGTACCGGCCTTTTCATAAAAAAAGGCAGGTTGGTATTGAGTGCCGATAATCCTGCTTTGGAATTTGAGGTTATTGGTGAGCCGACTTATGAAATCAAGGAGGAGTTGGATATTGATCGTCCACACATTGTGAAACGTTTCTTTACGCTGACGATGGAATACAAGTATAAAGATGCTGCCTCCAGCGAAAATATAGTATTCCCCTATAGATGTAAGGGTACCATGCTGATGCAACGTAATGTAAGTAAACTGATCCCGGATGAAGACCAGGCTATATTCTGGTAAGCTGAAAGGTTCTCTTTAAATCATCGATATCTCCAGGTGCCTTAAGGACGCAAATCCAAGGCATTCTGGAGATATTTGTTAAATATCAGGACTAATGAACGGTTATCATTCATCATACAGAAGATAAGCTTTGCGTTGTTGTTTAAATGCCTCTACATCGCATTGCCACTTTTTCTTGATCTCTTCGGCTGTTTTACCAGCAATAATATCTTTGCGGATATAATCTGTTCCAACCAATTTTTCGAAGAAAGAGGTGAAAAATTTCTCTCCCATATTCAGGTTATTATAGGCATCGATCAGATAGGAGAGGTCGAATTTGTTCTCCCAGATGAATGCGTTGGAAACTTCCCGTAGGTCCACGCCATGGCACTTTTTATTGAGTAGCGGAGGGTTCTTGGCACCCGGCACACTCCGTGGTGTGAACGAAAAGTCGGATCCTTTGTATTGCGGATGTCCATATACCTCAAACGGGAAGGGTGTGCCGCGTCCCAGGCTCATCACCGTCCCGTCAAAAAGACAAGTGGAAGGATAGAGATAGATAGAATGGATATTGGGCAGATTAGGAGATGGGGCAATAGGTAGCTCGTAAAGGGTCTGGTGGCTATAGTTTTCGCAAGAGACAACCGTTATATCACATACCCTGCCCTCCGGAAGCCATTTTTCGCCGTTGATCATCAACGCCAGCTCTCCCAATGTCATACCGTGTACCACCGGAATGGGTAGCCAGCCAACACCCGATTTATGTTTCATGGCGCGGATCGGGCCGTCCACGTAAAACCCGTTCGGATTGGGACGATCCAGAACGATCATTTTTTTTCCGTGCTCGGCACAAGCATCCATCAGCCGTGCCATACTGGCGTAATAGGTATAGAACCGAAGCCCCACATCCTGCAAGTCGAACAGTAATATATCGAACTCCTTCATCTTGTCGGCCGACGGTTTACCACTGCCGCCACCGTAAAGCGACCAGATGGGAATACCTGTCTTTTCATCTACCGAGCTGGCTACATGTTCTCCGGCGTCGGCAGTACCGCGAAAGCCATGTTCCGGCGAGAAGATACCCACTATATTGAATTGGCACCTGACCAGCAGATCCACCAGATGTTCATCACCGGCCATCCCCGTCTGTTGGTCATCACAGCGATCCGTTTGCCCTTTATCAGGGGGAAATAACTATCTGTCAATTCAGCACCTACCCTGATTGGCACTTCGTTTTGAGCGAAAATTAAAGTAGTAAAGAGTAGAATCGGCAGGAATAAAATTTTTTTCATACGATTATTTTATTTTTTATATTTAGGTGTATGACAATTCAAGTGAAACGAGAATCGCCGACTTCCTTTGAGATAAGAACTGGAGGCAACTCGCGATATTGACTACGTCGATTACTTCTCTAAGTTCAACAGAGGCAAGAGCTGTCTGGAGGAGAATAATTTATTTCTATTGTCCAATGGATGTATTGATCATTCCTTTCTCCATTTTGAGTATTTCTGCTGTTCATGTAGCCTGTCGAATTCCGACTCAAGTGAAAGCAATTCTTTTTTGAGCTCTGTCAGTCTGGAAAGTGCTTCCACCCGTTTTTCCTCTTCGTCTTTTTTCGACTTCAAGGTCTGACGGGCCCCTTCTAATGTCATCCCTTTCTCTTTTACCAGATGATAGACGATTTCCACCTGTTGTATATTTTCCCGGGTATACTGACGGGTCCCTCCGGCTGTCTTCTTAGGGTTGATATTATCGAACTCCTTCTCCCAGAAACGTAGGAGTGACACGTTGACCGCAAAATGGTCGGCCACCTCCTGGATGGAGTAGAAGAGACGTTTGTCATCAAACTGAATTGGTTTCTTTCTTTTTCCCATGATACTCTATTCCTTTCTGTTTGTCTCTTCACTTTTTTTTGCGATATAAATAAGAGAACTTGCCTGTGCCGGATTGGATAAAGAGCGTAAAAAACCTATGGTACCCACTCCAAATGCTCTACCGTACCGTATGAATAGATTGCTTCCCCTATATTTCTCACTCAGCAAGGAGATATAAAAAGCATCCAGAGGCATGGATATTTTTTTTATGATGGTCAGCCCATGTTTGGAAAGGAGCTCTTCGACAGTTGCGGGCGTGAAATGCCAGAGGTGCCTTGGAATATCATAGGCAGCCCACAACTCTTTGTAAAATCCTGCATCGTATGAGTGGCAATTGGGAAGTGCAATGACGACTATTCCGTCCGGGGTAGTAATCTCCCCTATTTTATGGATAGTCTCGTTGAGCTTCTCCAGGTGTTCCAATACATGCCAGAGGGTTACTACATTGAATGAATTATTTTCTAAGAGCCAGAATTCATCTTCTTTCTTTACTTGTAAACCGGTACGGTTGATGGCGCTTTTTCGGGCTTTCTCATCTTTCTCAATACCCGAAACAAGCCATCCCTCTTTTTTTGCTGCCTCTAAAAAATGACCCGTACCGCAGCCGATCTCCAGCAATCGGATGGGGTTGCCTGTTGCTTGGGATGCCACAAGAGAGATTTTTTTTCTCAACATCCTCTTGCGAAAAAAGTGGTATAGCCTGTGGATCAATCCTTTTTTGGAATCAGAGTGCGAGATGTAGTCGGGAGAGTCATAATATTGACCAATGATATCTTCAGACGGAAAATCGTTGGTAAGGTGAAACCCACAGCGACTACATCTACAGACGGGGAACACCTCGCCAGTTGCGAAATGATCGACGGCGTTAAAAGCTTTTTTCAAATCGTTGCAGCCACAAATAGGGCAGCTTGTAATGGTGATGATAGACATATCATATGGATTGACCCCAAAAGTACGATTATTCATGAGGAAAGACAAATTTTTTATTTACTCTTTTTGTCGTATAGATGAGAAAGTTATCATTATTATGTTTATTTTTGTACAACATCTTACTTTAAAGGTGTACAACAAAAGCAGGAGATATCTACAAAAGGAGCGATTCAAAAAGATATCATATCCAGCATAACGTATTCAAATAGTAGTGTATATGAACAAACGAGAATTTATCAAATCGGCTGCCGTTATAGCAGGTGCTACGGCAATTAGCCCCCTTGCCTCTGCTGTTGCATCGCCGATTTCAGCCTCTGTCTCGCAAGTCGGATCAAGTCAGGGCGGAAAAAAAGTAACCTTAAAAAAGAGCTTGGGGTTTGGAATGATCAAAGAAGAGTTGTCATTGACCGACAAATTCAAACTTGTCAAAGATTTGGGTTTCCACGGGGTGGAACTCAA
>JAAYFR010000090.1 GCA_012728155.1 Bacteroidales bacterium
ACCGAAATCCGGTTCTCCGTTCCGGCCAGCTCATCTTGGAGTGCGAGAAAATTCTGATTGGCCTTTAGTTCGGGGTAATTTTCCTTAATCAGCAACAATCTTCCTAATGCCTGACTCAGTTGATCTTGAGCCTGTTGGAATTCCTGAAGGCTTTCTTTAGTGAGGTTATCAGGGGTGATAGTCGTCTGAGTGGCTTTAGCCCGTGCTTCGGTTACCTGTGTGAAAGTCTCCTGTTCGTGTTGTGCATATCCTTTTACCGTATTCACCAAGTTGGGAATCAGGTCGGCACGGCGCTGATAAGCATTTTGGACATTTCCCCACTGTGAGGTTACCGACTCCTGCTTTTCTACCATCCGGTTGTAGCCTCGACATCCGGTGAGCCCCATCGCCCCTATCACGATGAGTAAAACGAAAGATAATTTTTTCATTTGAATTTATTTGTATTAAAATTAAAATAGATTTTCCATTTTCTCACTTCTGAATCATTTTATTGTTTCTGCTTCCCTCATTATGTGTGACAAAAATAGCTTATTTTTTCGTTAACACCTCTGTCAAATGAGATCTTAACAGATATGAATAACGGATAAACAGTGAAAAAAGTTTTTCTTCCTGGGCACTTCTCATTCATAAATAAAACTTTTTTCCTATCTTTGTCAGTTGGAAGAATGAGTGGATTATTAGACTGAAACGAAAAAGATAAAATAAATCGTATGAAACGAATTATTCTCCCCTTTTTGATAATGATTCTGTTTTCATTCGGAGTGGTAGCTTCCGAGTTTGAAAATAAGGTTGCAGAAAGACCAGACTCCATCATGGTGGAGGATAGCTTAGACCTGTTCCGAAATATTACGGATATAAGCAGACAGATTGAACGCCGGACAGCCCAGCCCGGAGAAACCCATAGTGTGGATATTCCTCCGACTCCGATCTCTGCCTTAGAGAGTACTGCTTCGATAGTACCGATAGATACGACTCCCCGGTTCAGGAATCCGCTCGATTCCATCTATCTTAGAAAAGAGAACGGTACGCTGCAGCTGCCTGTGAATATGGATAGTACGGAATCAATGAGCGGACTTTCATTCCGTGACACGCTTTTTTACAATCCTCTTTTCTTGCCGATGATATTTACCGGGAAGATGCTGCCTCGGGAGTTGTCGTTATATTCGGAAAAGAGAGAAGATGATAAAGGAGTACTTGTTCCACAGGATCAAACTTTTGTTCCCCTACTGAACCATATCGATTTTATACACAATGTGCGGCGTGACTATTATGTGAAATATCCCGATAGGATTCACTATTCGGTGATTTCTTTCGATTCAATACCCACTCTGGAGTCTGATGATAAGACGGTGAAAGAGGGGTTTGATCCTTTCCGGGAGTTGATTAAAACAGAAACCACATACTCGTTGGATGCTCCCGGTGTTTCCGGTGTTACAATCGCCCGGAAATATTGGGTTCGTTCAGGCGAACATTCTTTCCAGTTTATACAGAATAGATTTTCTGATAACTGGCATCGGGGGGGAACCAATAACCTCAATTTTAACAGTATTCAAATCTTTAGGGCCAACTACAAGAAAGAGAAGGTGAGATTCAACAATTCGCTTGAGTGGCGATTGTCTCTCTTCAATGCACCTGACGACACGGTAAGGAGTTATCGTATTGGTAACGACCTTATCAAATACTACGGTGATTTTGGCATTGATGCTTTTGGGAAAGGGTGGTCCTACTCCACCAACTTGGAGGCAAAATCACAAATATTGAATCTCTATCCTGCCAATTCCGATGATTTGCGCTCATCGTTCCTCTCCCCGTTATATATCAATGCGGGGGTGGGTTTAAAGTATACGCTTAATAAGCCTTCAACCAAGGTGCGACACCGTAATTTCAACTTGCAACTTTCTTTAGACCCTATCTCTATCAATTATAAATATGTCTGGAATGACTCTGTGGCTGTGAAACGGTTCGGTATTCCCGAGGATAAGAAAGGACTTTTGGATATTGGTAGTAATGTGAGGGCAAAAGTGATATATAATATCACGAAATATATTACCTGGAATTCAGAATTGACATACTTCACCAGTTTTGAAAAAGTGATAGCCGGATTTGAAAATACCCTTGATTTGGCATTGAGCAATGCTTTTTCTACCAAGATATATCTAAATTTAAGATTTGATGATGGGGTGCCCCCCGATTCAAAACTCAAGTACCTGCAGTATACCAATACACTCACCTTCGGGTTGAGTTATAAGTGGTGATGGTGATCAAATAAAACGGGCATTCTCTTTGATGTGGTAGCCATTCAGGAAATCTACAATAGGCATTGGTTTCTTACCTGTCAATTGAAGTGCTGTAATTCGAAAAAAACCATCCTTTGCCGCCACATCAAGATAGCTCTTATTATCAGTGATAATACTACCCGCCGGTAGGTGGTGGCTCCTGTTTTTGATTGTCTCACCGGCAAATAGTTTGAAGCGTAATCTCTCTTCGTTGTTATCTGCCAGCAGCTCCGTCCATGCGGCCGGATAGGGTGATAGGCCGCGGATATGGTTGAATATCTCCTGAACGGATCTGTTCCAGTTGATCTGACAATCTTCCTTGAATATTTTAGGAGCATTTTTTAGTGCCAACGGTTTGTTCAAGAGCTTATCCTGTGGTATGGGCTGCAGGTTTCCTTCCCGTATCGCATCAACGCTCTTCAGTACCAGATGTGCGCCCATCACCATGAGCC
>JAAYFR010000091.1 GCA_012728155.1 Bacteroidales bacterium
CCATGAGCCTGTCGTGTACACTCCCGGCATTGTCTGTTTCATTGATCATTGTCTTTTCTTGAAAGATGATCTCACCGGTATCAATTTCGTGTGAAAGAAAAAAAGTGGTCACGCCGGTCTCTTTCTCTCCATTGATAATAGCCCAATTGATGGGGGCAGCCCCCCGATATTGGGGAAGCAGAGACGAATGGAGGTTAAATGTGCCTCTCGGTGGCATCTTCCATACCACTTCGGGCAGCATGCGGAAAGCTACTACAATTTGCAGATCGGCGTTCAATATCCTTAACTCATTTAAAAACGCTTCATCTTTAAGCCTATCTGGTTGTAACAGAGGAATTCCCTGCTGACGCGCATATTGTTTTACCGGTGAAGGGCGTAATTTGTACCCTCTTCCGGCCGGTTTATCGGGCATGGTGACAACACCTACCACATTATATCCATTTTCCACAAGCGCTCTTAGCGATTCCACAGCAAATTCGGGGGTACCCATGAAAAGAATACGTAACGAATCTTTGTCCATACATTTTTAAAATTATCAATTATCACAATTACTCATCGCTATCGGAATAATTTTCGACCAATACTTCTCTGTAGGAGTTGAATACGGATGATTGAGACAGGAGGCCCTGATAGACTCCTTTTTGGTCTATCACCGGTATATGCCACACTTTGCTATTTTCAAATTTCTCCATCGCTTCTTCCATGCTGCTCTCTATTTCTATTGTAGCGGGAGCGCCTATCATAAATTTTTCCACGTTAAACCGTTCGTATAATTCGGGACGGAACATGATATTGCGAATATCATTCATCATTACAACTCCCAAGAGGATTCCCTCTTTATCCACTACCGGGAATATATTCCGGTTGCTGGAAGAGATTACTTTTACCATGTCTCCCAATGTCATTTCAGGTGTTACGGTCGGAATATCTTTTTCGAGCAGATCTTTTATTTTTAAAAAAGTAAGAACGGCTTTATCCTTTTGGTGGGTAATCAATTCTCCTCTTTTCGCAAGACGTATGGCGTAAATGCTGTGTTTCTCGAATACCATGATAGTTCCATAAGAGAGCAGGGATACGATCATGAGGGGTAGTAACAGGTCGTAACCTCCAGTTAATTCCGCAATAAGGAAAGTGCCGGTCAGTGGGGCATGCATTACGCCGGCCATTACGCCGGCCATACCCATCAGTGCGAAATTTTCCTGGGGGAGGTAGATGGTATATCCTAATTGATTGAGGGAGTATGAATAGACAAACCCAACGATGCAGCCTAAGAAGAGGGTGGGGGCGAATACCCCTCCCGTGCCGCCGCCGCCATTGGTTGCACTGGTGGCAAAAACTTTAAACAGGATAACCAATATAAGAAAAAAAACGATGTTCCATCTGCTTTCCAATAGATGAAAAAAACTTTCATTGGTGAGCGATTTGAATAGGTCTCCACCAGCTAACAAGATATTGATGGTGTTGTATCCTTCTCCATAAAGTGGAGGGAAAAAGAAGATAAGTAAGCTCAGCATGATCCCCCCAAGCAGAAATCTGTTCCAATATGACAATCGGTGAAAAATCTCCTCTAAGCGGCTCATGATACGGATTACATATAAAGAAAGGAAACCACAGACTATCCCAAGAAAAATCACATGTGGAATGCGACTCAGTGTGAAGGGCTCGATCAACGAAAAGGCAAACATAGCATCCATCCCAGTGAGGAGATAGGAGACGGTGGTGGCGGTTACTGCCGTTACCAGAAGAGGGAGAATGGAGGACATGGTAAGGTCGAGCAGCAAGACCTCTATCACGAACAGAATACCGGCAATGGGTGCTTTAAAGATACCGGCAATTGCACCGGCTGCACCACAGCCGACAAGAATCATCAGGCTACGATGTTCCAGCTTGAAGAACCTTCCCAAGTTAGATCCAATAGCGGAACCGGTCAAGACGATCGGCGCTTCTGCCCCTACCGATCCCCCAAATCCGATGGTAATGGAGCTGGCTATCAGTGATGAATACATATTGTGTGGTTTGATCCTGCTTTTCTTTTGAGAGATGGCAAACAAGATTTTCGTGACACCGTGGCTGATGTCATCTTTTACCACATATCTCACATAGAGGCCTGCAATCAGAATTCCCACAATGGGAAAAAGCAGGTAAGAGAAATTGAGGTTGGGACGGCTGAAATTCTCGGTGAGGTAGAGCTGGAAGAAATGAATTGCCGTTTTCAGGGAAAAAGCCGCCAAAGCGGTAAGAATTCCCACTAAGAAGCAAACAAACAGTAAAAAATGACGTTCCTTTATGTGTCGGTCACGCCAAATAAGAAAATGATTGAATCTTTCTGTCAGTTGCATCGGAAATGGGATTTATGCAAAGATAATTATTTTTTTATTTGCGTATGATTTTGATGGAACCCTCTTTCCCTAATTGTACAATCTCCGATGGTTGGGCTCTCCTTTGCTCCTTTTGTCGGTAGGTCACGATGTAATCCACACCATCTTTGATCGCTTGTCCGATTTGTGAAAAATTGGCAGGGGAGGGATCTCCACTTATATTGGCCGATGTGGAGACAATAGGTTTGCGAAATTGTTGGCACAGCCTCATGGAGAACAATTCGGAGGTAATACGGATGCCGATGGAGCCATCTTCGGCAATGAGGTTGGCAGCCAGATTTTTTGCCCCATCGTAGATGATGGTGAGCGGTTTATCAGTCAACTCTATCAAATCCCATGCAATATCGGGCACATCTTTTAGATAGGTGTGTAATTTGGCAGGATTGTCCATCAGGAGGAGCATCGATTTGTTGTCGTCGCGCTGCTTCAGTGCGTAAATTCGTTTGACTGCCTCTGCATTGGTCGCGTCACAGCCAATTCCCCAGATGGTATCGGTGGGATAGAGGATGAGCCCCCCTTCCTTTAACACGTCGCACGCCTTTTTTATATCGTCTTGCATCGTCTCTTTCATTATGGAATAATTATGTTGCCAGTGGCTTGATCTTCTGCATTATCAGGGCATTACAGTATCTGTTGCCCGAGGCGAGCCACTCTTCCAGCAGTCCCGTTTTCCGATAGCCTGCTTTAGAAAATAATCCAATACTTTGGTCATTCTTTTCGGGAATGATGGCGTGGAGTTGTCTCAGGTTAAGAAATTGAAATGCGTAATCTTCCAGCAAGGTGAGTGCTTGTAGGGCATAACCCTTGCGTTGATAGGCGCGGTCGATAAGTATCCCAACACCAGCCCTGCGGTGAAAAGGGTCGAAGTCGTAAAGATCCAGAGTGCCTATGCATTTGCTGCTCTCCTTGAGGATTACCATCAGTCTCAATTGTTTATCTGCGTATATATCATGCTTATAATCAATTAGATACTGCTTGATAGAATAACGGGAAAAAGGAACGATGGAGGTGCCGTTTTGCCAGATCGCCGTATCGTTTTCCCACTCATAGAATAGATCCAGATCCTCCGGTTCCGGCGCACGTAGGCGGAGCATATTATTTTCCAGCAACTTATTCATCGTCTTGATCATTGTGTTTGGTTTGGACGGAGCTGTTTGTATTCTCATTCAATGGCTCTTCAACTACCTCTTCCGGATTGTTTTTCGGAGCTTCCTTGGTGAGACTTTCCAATTCTTCATACGATGGCTTGCAGAAGATGAAAATGATAAACAGCACTACCGTAAACCAAAAAAAATTCATATTCCTGGAGAGGGCAAACAGGATAATCTGCATTAATGTCACCACGCCAATGGTGTAAAGGCGTACGAAATATATATTTTTATACTTCGTTGCGGCAATTGTGGCTTCCATGGGGAGCACTGCTTTTTTTAATCTGGAGGCAAAAAACTTTAATGCGACAGGAATGACAATAATGGTGATCATGATCACATATCTCTCCAGCGTGATGTTGACAGCTCTACTATCCACAAAGAGGGGAATCAAACCAAATAGCAAAAGAAGGAAAAAAATCGCCAGCAAGATGATATTCCCGTAATAATGTATTTTCAAGAGCTTTATAGCCGATTCGATTATATTTCTATTGTTCATCTCGATATCAGTTTATAGGATTCATCAAATGGTGTCCGATTCATAATGGAACGCCCCAAAGTTACCTCATCGGCATATTCGATCTCATCGCCGATGGATACCCCTCGGGCTATAATACTCACCTTAATTCCATAAGGTTGAAGTCTGCGATGGATATAGAAGTTGGTGGTATCACCCTCCATGGTCGCACTTAGCGCAAGAATCACTTCCTTGATTTCTCCCAACTTTACCCGCTCTTCGAGACTGGCAATCTCCAGATCGGAGGGTCCGATGCCATCAATAGGGGAGATAATTCCTCCCAATACATGATAAAGACCATGGAATTGAGCTGTTTTCTCAACGGCCATCACCTCCTTTATATTCTCCACTACGCAAATTAAAGAACTATCCCGCGATTTGTCGCTACAGATGTGGCAAACCTCCGTGTCGGAGATATTGTGACAGAGAGCGCAATAATTAATCTCACGCCTCAATTTCAGTATGGTGTCGGCAAAGAGAGCTACTTTTTTTTCATCTTGACGAAGGAGATGAAGTACCAGTCGCAATGCCGATTTTCTTCCAATCCCGGGGAGAGTGGCAAATTCGTTGACGGCATTTTCGAGCAAAGCGGACGGATAAGGGTTGTTCATTCGGGTAGCATTTTCAAGTGACACAAAGATACAATGATTCAATTTATCGGACAAATATCTTTTAATTCGTATAAAATGGAATTATCATAGATTTTTTTATTCCAATTTCGTTTTTTGTTAGATATAAGTTTGTAAATTTGCAATTATTAATTACAAAGTGATATTTTTAAAAACGCATAAAAAACCCTGATTTGGGGAAATCGGTCGACTATCCGGTGAATTTTATAAATAAAAAATGAATATGAAGGTACTTTTGGCAACGAGTAAGCCATTCGCTTTATCTGCCGTGCAGGGGATTCAGGATATTATTGAATCTTCAGGTCATGAGTTTATAAAGTTGGAAAAATATGAGGATGAGAGCCAGTTGCTTGATGTTGTGAAGAATGTGGATGCTTTAATCATACGGAGTGATATTGTCAATAAGAAGATAATGGAAGCAGCCCCTAACCTGAAGATAATTGTCAGGGCAGGAGCCGGTTACGATAATGTGGATCTGGAAGCTGCAGCCAGTTGCGGTATCTGCGTGATGAATACTCCGGGACAGAATGCCAATGCTGTGGCTGAAATTGTACTCAGTATGATGATTTATGCACAGCGCAATCATTTTGATGGCTCGGTAGGACGTGAGATCAGTGGAAGAAAATTAGGATTATATGCTTTTGGGAATGTGGCAAAAATGGTAGCCAAGATCGCAAGAGGTTTCGATATGCCGGTATATGCATTTTCACCTACACTCACACATGACGATCTGCGTAAAGAGGGTGAATATGGGGTAATTACCGCCTATTCAAATAAGGAGTTGTTTCAGAATTGCGATTTTATTTCTCTTCATATGCCTCTGCTGGAAGAGACGCGACGCTGTGTCGATTATTCTCTTTTGTCTCTGATGCCACAAGATGGACTTCTTATCAATACAGCACGAAAAGAGCTGCTGGTAGAAGAGGATTTGATCCGCATCATGGAAGAACGTCCCGCTTTTCAATATATTACTGACGTTAAACCCGACAAGGATGAGGAATTTCTGGAAAAATTTCCGAGACGTTATTTTGCTACACCTAAGAAGTTGGGAGCGCAAACTACCGATGCCAATAAAAATGCGGGACTGGCCGCTGCCAATCAAATTGTGTCATACTTCCTGAACGGCGACGAACGTTTCAGGGTAAATATGTGAAAATTTATTTTTCGCTTTTTATTTTCCAATAATGAGTAATTTAAAAATAGACCCTATGCAAAAGTACAATTTTAATGCTGGCCCGTGTGTGCTTCCCAGGCCGGCGGTAGAGTCAGCCATTGAGGCGATACGCAATTTCGATAACACCGGGATAGGTATTTTGGAGATATCGCATCGGACGCCCGGATGGGAGCGTATCATGAAAGAGACTGCGGATCTTTGGAAAGAATTGCTGCATATTCCAGACAACTATAAAGTGCTACTCCTTGGCGGAGGTGCCAGTACCCAGTTCTTTATGCTTCCAGCCAACCTGATGCGAAAAAAAGCAGCCTATCTGCAGACGGGTGTATGGGCTAAAAAAGCCATTAAAGAGGCGAAATTTTATGGTGAGGTGGAAGTGGTAGCCTCTTCTGATGACAAGAACTATTCTTATATTCCCAAAGGATATACTATCCCGGCCGATGCCGATTATTTTCATATAACATCCAATAACACGATCTATGGAACTGAGTTACATGAAGATATAGAGAGTCCGGTTCCATTGGTGGCTGATATGTCCTCCGATATAATGAGTCGCCCGTTAGATGTGTCAAAATATGCGCTTATTTATGGAGGAGCACAGAAAAATGTAGGACCGGCAGGGGTGGCTTTCGTGATTGTGCGTGAAGATCTCCTCGGCCAGATCGAACGCCCACTGCAGACGATGGTCGACTATCGTACACATATCGGTGATTCAGAAAAAAATCGTTCCATGTTCAATACTCCTCCTGTATTTTCTATCTTTGTGATGCATGAGACATTGAAATGGCTGAAGGAGCAGGGAGGTTTGGAAGTGATTTATAAGCTTAACAAGGAGAAGGCAGCGATTCTCTATGATGAAATCGACCATAATAAACTTTTCGTGGGAACTGCGGCCAAAGAAGACCGCTCCATCATGAACGTCTGTTTTGTAATGAATGAGGAGTATAAAGATAAGGAGGTCGCTTTTCTTGAGTTTGCCAAAGAGAGAGGTATGGTGGGTATCAAAGGACACCGTTCTGTGGGTGGATTCCGTGCTTCTATCTACAATGCATGCCCCAAAGAGGCAGTGGAAGCCCTGGTTGAGTGCATGCGAGATTTCGAAAAACAGGTTTAATCATTTTACCGCAATGGATGATTGAGAAAGCTGTCTTAAAAGGTTTTTGAGATGGCTTTTTCTGTGCTATTTGGCAGTATGAGATCAAAACGAAAAGCTGAAATAGGAAAGGGGCGATATATAGGTTTGCTGCTTATGGCAAGCGGGCTGTTCGTCTTAATTTTTCTGTTTCGTCTCAGTCCGACCATTTCGGAGTGGTATATACGTGTGATTTACCCTTTGGTGGCCGTTGTGCTCTCTTTTTTCTCAAATCTTTTCCCTTTTTCATTGTTTGACCTCTTTTTGATTGGGGCAGTGCTGCTGTTGATAAAAATGATTGTGACCGCTATCATTCGAAGGATTACCTTTATCCATTTTCTTTTTTCATTGATCCGGTTTATCACGGTAATTGTGGCTTGGTTTTATTTTAGTTGGGGGATTGCCTATTTTCGAGAAGATTTTTATGACCGCAGCAATATATCGGAGAAGAAGTTTGATCCTGACATTTTCAGAGATTTTGTAATCGAGTTTATTGAAAATGCCAATTTTTATTATGTCGACTACCGCGACATGGAGCAGGAAGAGGTGCGTCAGAAAATTGAATCTTCTTATCAGGCGTTATATCAGCAATTAAGAATATCTCATCTCAATGGGAAAAGGCGCCCAAAGCCGATGATGTGTGAAGGAGCCTATTCTAAGATGGGAGTTTCGGGCTATTTTGGACCATTCTTCAATGAGATACATGTGAATAACTATAGCCTTAATTATACCTATCCTTTTACTTTGGCACACGAGATGGCACATCAGTTTGGCGTTGCTATGGAATCGGAGGCCAATCTGTATGGTTTTTTGGCTTGCGCTTGTAGCAGCGATGAAAAGATACGATATAGCGCTTATGTGTCAACCTTAGGATATCTATTGAGCGATATGAGAAAGTTTCTTCCGGATGAATATAACAGATTGGTTTCAACGATCCGTCCCGAAATCATTGCCGACCTGCAACGAAATCGGGAACATTGGCTTGCTGCAAGAGATGATTCCTTGTCGGAGGCGCAGGATAAAGTGTATGATGCTTATCTGAAGACAAATAAAGTTACCTCGGGACAGGCTAACTATTCCGAAGTAGTTGGATTGTTGGTCTCAACTCTCTCTACTCCAGATATTTCCCGACTCCTCCGCTGAGTTGAAACAATGATATTTCGTAGAGCTTAGTCCTGTATTGCGCAGTGAGCAGCCGTTGTTCGGCCTCAAGCAAGCTGTTTTGCGCTTCTCGCAATTCTAATCCGGAGAGATCGCCGATTTTGTATCGTTCCATGGCGATCTCGTAATTCAATGTGGCATTCTCTAAACTTTCAAGTTCCAAATTGGTCAATTCTGTATTGATTTGGTAAGCCATCCAGATATTGGCAAAGTCGCTTTCCAGTGCCAGCTTATTCCGTTCGAACTGTAATTCCCGGTTTTGGACTGTGATCTCTGCATTCTTCTGTTCCCTCCGGCGATTGAACCCGTCGAAGATGGTATAACCTAATGTGAGTCCCACGTTTGGACCCCAGGTGCGTTGCCTGTCGAAGGTGCCTGTATTGTAGTTGTAGTGCGTAAAACCATAACCTCCATTCAGCCGCAAGTAGGGATAATTTCTACTTCTCAGGCTTTTGAGATCCAGTTCGCTTAATACTTTGTTCTTCCCACTCAACAGAAGAGCGGTGTTATGATGGATGGCCTGTTCAAACAACTCTTCCTTCAACAGGGAAGTATCGAAGAGAATGGTGGTGTCTTTTGCCAGGAAGTTTTGCTCCACATCGCCTCCCATCAATTCGTTCAGACGTATCCTTGAACTGTTGAGGGTCTCGTAATGCTGTATCAATAGGGAGCTGTCGGTATTGAAATAGACTTTCGCCTGCTGCAGGTCGAGTTGTGAAAGAGATCCCACCTGATAGCGCGCTTCCACGATACGCAGTCTCTCTTTGGAGAGTGATACGGCATATTGAAGATTGGCCAGTCGTATCTGCTGTTGTACATAGTTGTAATACTCTGCCGTGAGACTGGCAATAAAATCTTCCACAGCCAACCGGGTATTTAATTCTCCTATGGCCTGCATCTCTTTCAACCGCTGATAGTTAGTTTGTATCCGGAATCCTTCGAAGAGGGTCCAGTTGAGATTCAGACTGGCATCCAGCGTTTGTGTATTGGAATTGCGACTTTCTATGAGGTCTTCTCCTCCAGCAGGAAATTGATCGGAATTGCTGCTGCGCAGGTTATAACCGGAATTGAGACTAACTTCCGGAAGGAATCCGGCATTTCCCAGTGTGACATTATTATCTGAAATCAACTCTTCATTACGCACAATGCGTAGATCATAGTTATTCTCGAGACCAACCCTTAGACACTCCTGCAATCCCATTACCTGTTGTGCGGATGCAACAGATGTAAGCAAGAGAAAGAGGGAAAACAATATATTTTTTATCATAATACAATGCACAAACTAAAAATAAAAAGCTAAAAAATTAAGAGTGGACTCTCCACTTCAGACTTCTCCATAATTGGTACACTACCATATTACTCCTATTGCTGCATTATCGAATCTTCATTACCCTCCGATAAAGACGGAACAAGTTGTCTCGATTTGTTGGGGTCATCACATCAACCCAGCTCTTTCTTTTTTAGCCGCTTCATCTCTTTCTCCTTCCTGTCGGTGGAGAGGTAGAGATACATGGCAGGAATAAGGAAAAGAGTGAGCAGGGTAGAGATCAGTAAACCTCCAACAACGGCAGTACCCATGGCGATCCGTCCGTTGGCACCTTCTCCGGTAGCGAACATCAACGGCAATAGTCCGAGTATTGTAGAGATGCTGGTCATCAACACAGGACGCAATCGCAGTAAGGAGGCCTCAATAATGGCATTATACTTATTTATTCCCGCATTCTGTCGTTGATTGGCAAACTCCACAATAAGAATCCCGTTCTTGGTTACCAGACCGATCAACATAATAATTCCGATCTGGCTGTATATGTTCATCGTAATTCCGAACATCCATATGAAGAGTAGTGCACCGAATAGGGCTAAGGGAACGGTAAACATAATGACAAAAGGGTCTTTGAAACTTTCAAATTGTGCCGCCATCACGAGGAAAATCAATACGATAGCCAAAATAAAAGCAAAGAATAGACTGGAAGAGCTCTCCCGGAAGTTGCGGGATTCACCTTCGAGGGCGGGCCTGAATGTATCGTCCAATACCTCGGAGGCGATCTTGTCCATCTCTTCCAACCCTTCACCCAGCGAATAACCGGGTGAGATCCCTGCCGAAATGGTGGCGGAATTGAAACGGTTGTAACGATAGAGCTGGGGTGGGGCGACCGATTCTTCGAGTTTTACCAGATTATCCATCTGTATCATCTGACCGGTCCTGTTTTTTATATAAATAGTTTTCAGGTCGACCGGTGTATTGCGCTGTTGCCGGTTGATCTCACCCAGTATCTGGTATTGTTTGCCGTTCATATAGAAATAACCCATCCGCTGCCCGCTCAGTGCATATTGCAGGGTTTGTCCGATGTCGCGGGTGCTTACGCCCAACAGTGCGGCTTTGTCGCGATCGATGAGAATACGCGTTTCAGGTTTGGTAAATTTCAAATCAACGTCAGTCATCTGAAAATGTGGACTCGCATTCATCCTGTCAAGGAAAGGGGGAATGAACTCCTGCAGTTTTTCAATATTGGGTGCCTGCAATACATAGCGAATCGGCATGCCGGCACGACGGCCTCCGAAGGTGGATTGTTGCTGGACAAAGGCACGGGCGGCGGTTTCATCCTTCATCGCCAGGGTGAGGGCGTTGGCGATCTCCATCTGGCTGCGGTCGCGTTCCTGCATATCGGGCAATACCAAGCGTATCATGCCAAAACTGCTGCGGATTATGGCAATGTTCGACTCTCTTTCGGGTGCGATTGAGTCGGCTATCTCCGAGATATGTTCGGTATAATCCCGGACAAACTCGTAGGTGGCACCCTCGGGAGCGGAACTTCTGATCATCACCATGGAGCGGTCTTCCAAAGGGGCCATCTCTGCGGGGAGCGTCTTCCAAAAAATGACAATAAATATTGCGGAGACAATAATTACGGGTAATACAAGCCATTTGCGGTGTAGAAAGAGACGCAGCCATTTGTCGTAAAAATGGTTCAACCCGTCGAAAATTACCTCTGTCTTTTCATACAGTTTATTCTTCTTTTGTCTTCTGACCAGCATCTTGGATGAAAGCATCGGTACAAACGACAAGGCGGCAAAAGAGGAGATGATAACGGCACCGGAGATTACAATACTAAATTCTCGGAACAGCCGGCCGGTCATCCCTTCCAAAAAGACAATGGGGAAGAATATCGCCACCAAGGTGATGGTGGTGGAGATTACTGCGAAGAATATCTCTTTGGATCCCACAATGGATGCCTCTTCCGGATCCATTCCGTCCTCTACCTTCTGGAAAATATTTTCCGTCACCACAATGGCGTCGTCCACTACCAATCCTACCGATAAAACCACTGCCAACATCGACAATACATTGATGGAGAATCCGGCCAGATACATCACGAAAAATATGCCGATCAGTGAGATAGGAATAACCAATGCGGGGATCAGCGTAACACGCCAGTTTCGTAAGAAGAAAAATATGATGGCCACCACCAGAATAAAGGCTATCACTACCGTAGATTCTACCTCACGGATAGAAGCCCTGATGAACTTGGTATTATCGAATGCCACATCAATGGTTACATCCTCCGGAAGATCCTTGCGCATCTGATCCATTCGCAACCTCACCTCGTCGGCAATATTGATGTGGTTGGCACCCGGCTGGGGGATAACCACACAGCTCACCATGGGTACCCCGTTCCTTTTGAGGATATTTTGCCGATTGGCTGCATCCAATTCTGCAAACCCTACGTCGCGGAAGCGTACCACTCGAAAGTCATTCTCTACCAGAATCAGGTTGTTGAACTCTTCGGGAGTCTGCATCAACCCCATGGTACGTATCGATTGCGACATGTGATCGCCTTCAATACTCCCGGCAGGAAGCTCTATATTCTCCTTGTCGAGCGCGTTCTTGATATCAATGGGGGTGATATTGTGTGCGGCCATCCTGAGGGGGTCGAGCCAGAGACGCATGGCATATCGATATTCCCCCCAAATCTCTACCGCACTCACATTGGATATAGTCTGTAATCGCTCCTTTACAGTAAGATCGGCAATTTCTGAGAGCTCCAGCATCGAGCGGACGGGACTCTCTATGGTGATCTGCATGATGGGATCGGAGTCGGCATCGGCTTTCGATACGGTAGGAGGGTCCACGTCGCGGGGAAGGTAACGCTGCGCGATGGATACCTTATCCCTCACGTCGTTCGCCGCGGTTTCCATATCTACACTCAACTCAAACTCCACAGTGATTCGTGATCTGCCCTGGCTACTTTGGCTGCTGAGCGACCGGATGCCCGGAATGCCATTGATATTTTGCTCCAATGGTTCCGTAATCTGGTTCTCAATCACCTCCGCATTCGCGCCGGGATAGGATACCTGTACGGTGATGATGGGATTGTCCACGTTGGGATATTCGCGCACAGGGAGACTGGTATAGCCGATCATTCCGAAGATGATGATGATCAGCACCAACACCGTGGACAATACCGGCCGCTTTATACTTAATTCCGATAAATTCATCTTGTTAATCTGCTCTGTTTTCTATCATCTGTCCGATTTGTACCGACATTCCGTTTCTCAGTTGCATCACACCGGTGGTCAATAGGGTATCACCTTCGCTCAGGCCGCTGACCACTTCAACCGACATGGGGGTACGCATGCCAGTAACAATCTCCACCTCTTTCGCAATGCCGTTGTTGTAGAGATAAGCGATATCACGTCCCATCTCCTTGATGGTGGATATACTTGGTATGACGACGGCATTGTGATTCTGATCGAGGTTGATCCGCACAGCAGCAGATTGCCCCGGTTTGATCTTGCCGTCGGTATTGGGATAACGGGCGCGTGCGAACAGATTGAATGTCTGTGGATCCAATCGCGATTCCACAGCATATACTGTCGCATTGTACATGGTGAGATCATTCTCTACCGTGAACGAGATTTCTGTTCCCGGCCGGATTGTATGTAGAAAGTTTTGGGTAAGAGAGAATTGCACTTTTAGGGGTGAGATTTTGGTAAGGGTGGTGATAATTACTGATGGCGAAGCATAGGCTCCTTCACTCACCTGCCTCAATCCGATCATTCCGTTGAAAGGAGCCCTCAACTCAGTTTGCTGAATGCGTGCTTTTACCAACTCAATATCGGCCTTCAGTGTTTCTAATTGTGTGGCAACCGATTGATAGGTCTCCTGACTGATCGCATCTTTTTCGAGGAGTGTCTGCTGACGATACAACCTGTCTTCTGCCAATGGCAACTGGGCTTCCAGCTTTTTAAGTTCGGCTTGTAGTGGGGCATCGTTCACTTTTGCCAGTAAGGCCCCCTTTTGTACGTAAGATCCTTCTTCAAAATAGATGTTGGTAATTTTTCCGGATGACTCGAAAGTGAGATCTACATCCTCATCGGGCAACAAAATACCGGTCATCCGGAACATATTATTTAATGTCTGTGGGGTCAGGACAGTTGCGTTTACCATCAACGCCGACCTACCGGTTCCACTGGTTGGAGTGCGCTGTGCGGAACTATCATCCTGATTGCCTGAGATAAATAGTTGTTTGATCTTCGGAAAAAATGCTATCCCCAAGATCAAAACCGCGATGGAGACAAAAACAATTATTTTCGTTTTTCTGTTCATACAATTGTGTTGCTCTTTTTTGAAAGTAATGTGGGTGGTTTAAGTTTGTCTTCTGCTCATTTAGCTTGACAAAAACGTTCA
>JAAYFR010000092.1 GCA_012728155.1 Bacteroidales bacterium
CACACAATATTAGAATCTTGAAAATACTCATCAGCTCCTGAGTATTGAACAATTCTTCCAATACTTCCAGAAGCAGAAATTAAAATATCTCCTTTCTTAGGATAAGAATATTTACTTTTATATTCTTCAAATAATTCTCTTGATATAAAAGCGTCAGCAATACCACCGAAAGTACCGATTTTATAAAACGGTATTTCTTCTTTTTCAGAGGTTTGATTTTTAAATATACGTTTATTCATTGCCACTGAACCAATATCACCCAATTTCATCTCATCCCACTTTCCATCAAAGCCTTTAAATCTTATCTCCGGCACATCTGCGCCAGCTTTTGGGAACATCTTTTCAAGCATGGCTTTTTTGAAAGTGAGCAGTTTGGTGTATTTTTGTTGGTGTCGGGTGATAAGGCTGTCTAAGTGTTGGAAAAAAGTGCCTATTTGGGATTGTTCTTTATCGTTTGGGTAGTCTATGATAAGGTTTCTTAAATCGTTAACTCCCAAATGCACAACAGACTTTCCTTGCGCTAATCTTGAAAGTTCTTTATTTGAGTTCCCATGAGAAATTAGTAGTGAAAGAAATACAGGGTCAATTTTATCTGTATAAATAATGTGCAAATCGCTGCCAATTATTATATTTGGTTCTAATATTGCGGAAGCACGAGCAATATCTTCTGCTGTTTCAGGCAGGTACAATAACTTCATGACCTTTACTTAAAACTGATTTATCTTTTAACTCTGCAAATGTATTGACGGAAGAAATGGAGGTTTCATAATTTGTATAAAGCCTTCCATAAAGTACTATTGGTGTTCCAGTACTCTTTAAGTCATTTTTAGAATATCCACGACCTTTTGAAAATGTTGCAATTTCCCCTAAATTCTTTATTTCCCAGTTCTCCTCAAACTCTTTAAACCTAACTTCCGGTCTGTTTCTTAACTCTTCCATCTTATTCTCCTTTTAGTAAAGATTGAAACTGCGTAAGTCCTTGCATGTCGAAATCAGAGCCGGTAAGCTCGTTGATAAGCAAAGAAAGTTGTTGCTCTGTTTGGTTTATTTGATTTACGGTGTCGCTGTAAGTTATGGCGTATTTGTCAGCTAAGTTTTGCAGCTTTGCGGACAAATCGTTAACGATTTGTACCGGAAGATTGAATAGCGAGTTTACGAGCGGTTCAATCCATTTGAGATAGAGCATATCGTTTACTTGTTCATCTGTTAGAGATTCGATCGTGTTTTTTGTTTTGATATGCAGTGCATCGGTTTCTTCTCTGAGTTCTTTTCTTAGTGTTTTTTCTTCGGCAATTAAAGCGGAAACTTTCAGTATTTTTTCTTCAAAGCTGTCTGGCTCCGGTTGTTCATCCTTTTTTAGTTCATCCCTAATCTCTTTGGCTGTTTTGGTTATTATGGCAGCAATAAAGCCGTCTTTGGCTTCGTTGATTGCTTCGTGTTCTTTCTCATCTTCATCTAAGCTGTCGAGTATTTCGGAAAACTCTGACGTAATTTCAGACAGGCGATTTTCTTTTGCAGTGAGTGCATCTAAATCGGCTTTAAGTATTGAGCTTTGAACTAAATCGAAAGGGATGATTTTACCTTTCCAGCCTTCTTGAACTTCTACGTCCTTTCCGGCTCTTTTTTTGGTAAGCATATTAGGGTCAACAATTCGTGCCGCTCCAAAACCATCGGCTTGCAAGATTTCAAGATCACCGGCTGTAAATTCCCAATGATCGCTAAGGATTTGATAGGCATTGTATTTGTCGATAAGCGGAATCGGCACTAAACGGTTGAAAATATCACGGCTCAACTCTTCTTCTTTGGAAGGGATGTTGAGCGTAAGCATATTATCAATAAGTTCAGTTTTGAGCGAAAGCGAAAAACTATTGAAAGCAAGATTGAAAGCTTCGACATACTGCATTACATCCGGGTGCTGTGAAATAATCTCTTTCAAATAGCCGGAATTGAGTTGTGCTGTATGTTCGGTGGCGGCACTAAACAGGCTTTCACGCAAAGCGGGAAAGGCAGTCCAGAATTTCTGCAAGCTGTCAATTTCGGCATGTGGAATGCCGCCAAACATGGAAGCGTAAATGTCCCAGGTTTCAGCATCATCGGAAGAGTCCACATAGCGAGGAATGTTGAGGTTGTAATCGTTGGCACGTATTGTGTTACGAGTAACCAACTTTGAGAATTTGGGCGAATCAATACGCTGAATAACCGTATCGGAAATGCGCTTGATGTCAGATGTTCTCAGTTGATTGTTTTTACCTACTTTGATAAAACCTTTGGAAGCATCGATAATTAAAACATCTGTGTTTGTACGTCTTTGTTTTAGAATCATGACGATGGTCGGAATGCCGGTACCAAAGAATATATTTGGTGGAAGCCCAATAATGGTATCTATATGATTGGACTCTATTAGGTTTTTGCGAATGTTACCTTCTTCGCCACCCCTGAAAAGTACACCGTGTGGCAGAACGATAGCCATAATGCCCGTGGGTTTGAGGTGATAAAGGTCGTGTAGAAGAAAAGCGTAGTCGGCTTTTGTTTTAGGCGCAAGCCCGAAACGAGCGTAGCGAGGGTCGGCTTCTTTGTCGGTTGAATCCCAGTGTTGGGAATATGGTGGATTAGAAACAACCGCATCCACGTATAAGGGGTTGTATGTATTAACGGGGTCGTTCTCGTCAAAGTAGGGCCAGTCATCTTCGAGTGTGTCAGCATTGCGCGTAACAATGTTGTCCACGAGAATACCGCGCATAACGAGATTCATACGAGTGAGGTTGTATGTGTTTTCTTTAAGCTCCTGAGCGTAGTATTTGATGTTGTTTCTGTTTTGCATTTGCTTAGCAACAGAGGAGCCTATGTTGATAAGCAGGGAACCAGACCCGCTTGTCGGGTCGTAAATAGATATTTCGGGTTCGTCTTTGAGGTGATTGGCTACGATTTCAGACATTAAAAGCGAGACTTCATGTGGTGTGTAGAACTCACCTGCTTTTTTGCCAGCGTTGGCGGCAAACTGACTAATGAGATATTCATATATGAAGCCAAGAACATCATAGCTTTGCTGTCCGTTCATGGGTATATCATCAATTAAATCAATTAGATCTCGAATTGCTTTTGTTTGTGCTCCTGAACTATCGCCTAATTTGCTTAGTCCGGTTTCTAAGGTGTGGAAAATGCCTTGGAATATCTTTTTATGACGAGTGCTGATGGTTCTGTTAAATGCAGAAATAGCATCACGGACATTTGACACATCAAAATCTCTCCCTTTGTTAATCCAGGTGGAAAACAGATTGTCGTATGAGATAAAGTAACCGATTTGGTCGCGGATAAACTCCATAGTCTCAGCATCTTCTTCAACTAATTTTTTGATGTCTTCATCAGTAAAGTCCTGGCTTTTGGCGTATTTTACTTCTTGCTCGGAAAGATATTTGTAGAAGATAAAACCGAGTATGTAGTCTTTATATTCATTAGCTTCAATCTTAGAGCGCATTTTGTTGGCAGATTCCCAGATTTTGGCAGCGAGTTGTTGTTTATTCATTATACTCTTGATGTTGCGTAATAATTGTAGCTACAAACATACATAAAAAAGGATAATGATTGGAGTGAGAAGAGAAAAAAAAAAGCTTCATCAAAGCTCTCTTTTGGAGAATAAATTATGAGAATTTTTGAATAGTTATCTTCTCCTCTTTTCACTTGTTTAAGTCGAAACAACTTATCGGTTGATAGTACCGGATACTCATCAGCGGTCATTTACCTATACGGTTGATATGAAAGAGCCATAACAGTAAGTCTCAACAACTTTGTCTTTTCATCTGTTTGCATTATTCGTTCCATTTTTTATTAACTTTGTGCGACAGCATGGATTCTAAGTCCCGCCTACGGTTAATGTGGAACTCGAATAGCGAACAATCGGGAAAGTATAAGCAATACCTGAAAGACCATGCCGAAAAGTTTGGATTTAATTCCGAAAATTTCAGTAACTTTACATTGCATTTGGCAGCGATGTACAAAGGGGAAACTCAAAGGTACATTCAAGGTAAATTCAATGAGTTATTCGATCTAATTCAAGGTGTTCGGGAATCAACCCTGTCTGGAGAACCGGACAATACTCCGAGAACATTCGCTCAAGCAATTAAGGAAGCATTAAATATTGAATACAATGGACAATCTGGAAGCAATGTTTTGGCTGGCAACATTACGCCAAGCACAGAAGGGGGACGAGACA
>JAAYFR010000010.1 GCA_012728155.1 Bacteroidales bacterium
ATTCCAAGAAGGTAACAAATGAACGGATATGTGAAGTTTTGCGTATAGGTATGCGAACCATAGACCGTGTCAAGAAGCGTTTTGTTGAAGAGGGTTTTGATGCGACATTAGAGCGTCGTCCCAGTAGCCGCATTTACGAGAGTAAGATAGATGGCGATGTCGAAGCCAAGTTGGTGGCTCTGTGTTGCAGCAATCCTCCCGAAGGGTATGCACGATGGTCATTACGGTTGCTTGCAGACAAAATGGTTGAATTGGAGTATATAGACAAGATTTCTCTTGTGACGGTTGGAAACGTTCTAAAAAAAACGAACTTAAACCTTGGAAAGTAAAGGGTTGGGTTATTCCAACAGCTAACGGAGGAGAGTTTGTGGCTCACATGGAAAACGTCTTGGATGTATATAAACGTCCCTACGATCCAGACAATCCGGTAGTCTGCATGGATGAATCTCCCAAGCAGCTGATTGAGGCGTGCAATTCAATATCTGCAAAACCCGGGCAAGAAGAACGGATTGATTATGAATACATCAGGCATGGAATAGTTAATATATTCATGGCAAACGAGCCTCTGAAAGGGAAAAGGATGGTAGAGGTAACAAACACAAAAACAAAGATAGATTGGGCTCATTTTGTTAGGCGAATATCGGATGAAATGTTTCCCAACGCAAATAAAATAACATTGATTATGGATAATTTCAAAACTCATACTCCGGGAGCACTATATGAAGCATTTGAACCGGAGGAAGCCAAACGGATATGGGATAGGTTCGATTTTGTATTTACCCCAAAGCATGGAAGCTGGCTTAATATGGCGGAGATAGAGTTTCACGTGTTGAACAGACAATGCTTAAACAGGCACATTTCAACAATGGAAGAAATAACAAAAGAGGTTGTAGCTTGGCAGGAACATCGGAATAACAAGGATTCGGTCATCAACTGGCAATTCACCAACAAAGATGCAAGAGTCAAACTAAAACGACTTTATCCGTCAATTAATAATTAACATAACACTAGGTTGGAATCTGGTATTATTGAATTTATCTGTTGATTAGTAATTACACCTATTTTATTCATTACTACTTTACCCATATCCGAACCTATGCAGGTAACTAATATTGAATTTGGTGGCAAGATTTTGTTTCTCAACCTTTCAACACCTATTTGAGATAAGTTTCTATCAGCAGCTCTCGCAAATTTTCCATAATTTTTATAGTCGGATGGAGTGATAAATGGTATTTCATTCCCCCAATCTACAGGGTTATTTTTAGAAGGAGTTTTTCCTGTAATGACCCAACCTAGCATCCCAAGCTTATATTCTTTCCACTCACTCATTTGTATCCATTTTGATATGTACCCAAAACAACACTTTCATGTACATGTCCATATTTAGCACGTTTTCTATATACCTTATTCATTGACAGAGTCTATTTATTCTTACCTTTTAATTGTTTGGGTTCGCTGGCTTTTTCTATTTTTTTGATACTATCAGCTGTAGGAAGATCTTCAGGCATTGTACCGCCTAATTCTTCAATGGTTTTCCGTACTTTTTCACCAACTTCGTAATGGGTTTTGTTCGCTTTTTGCTTACCCTTCACGTTTTCACGCCGTAACTTCTCTTCGGTTTGCGTGGCACGAAACAGGTTGGCAGCCAATTCAGTACTTCCCATATGGTCAAGAATCTGTTGACTTTTCTTTAAGCCCTTCTTTTTATGTATTGCTTTTGCATCCAAACCTCCATATAAACCCATATAGCCATGATTCTGAAAAATAGCGTAATCCAGAGGTGCTACAACTCCGGCTTCTTTGGCGGCAGCAGCCAGTTGTGTATTGTGTTTCGCCATTTCATTGCGGAGAAATAAACGTTTTTCATCTTCCGAACCCAAACGGTTGTATTCCTCCATTTGACGGATTTCTTGCAAACGAGTCTGTACTGCAAAGTATGTTTGTCCCAAAGCTACGATTTCTTTTGCAGGATCGGCATTCTGGACTATCAAATAACAGGCATAGCGAGAAAGTTTGACACTTTCCACCTCTCTTTGAGCCGTTTTACCCGTCGTTATCATTTCGAGGATATCCTCGAAATGATCTGAGGCTACCTGCCCGCTATTTGTGCAGGCTTCCTTGGCACGTTCGATAACCGGCAGAAAATGTCGGTACTCGGAGTATTCCAAGACTTTAGCCATATCTCGGGCACTCCAATATTCATTGCCATTTTCGTCCGTTCGCTTAATCTGTTCAAAAATGCTTTGTCCGTTTTTTTGAATACCTTTTTCCATGTTAGTCTGTCTTTCGTAAATGTTAGTCTTTGGCTAATTTTATTTTGGATAAGTTTTCTATGATGATCTGATTCAATCTGGCCTCCTCCTTCAGCTGCTCCTCAAACTCAGCTTTCAAAGCCGTAAATCGTTCGCTGAAATTGAAATCATCCTCTTCATCAGGCAATCCTACATAACGGCCGGGAGTAAGTACATAATCCAGCTCTTTTACCCTTTCGATAGGAACCGAAGCACAAAAGCCGGGGATATCTTCGTATTTCCCATCCGGATTACGCCAATTGTGATAGGTGTCAGCTATTTTTGCGATATCGTTATCCTCCGGATTTTCCGAGCCATTTGAAAGTTCTCGTGTGCGGCGATTAATCAAATGTCCCAGATTACGGGCATCAATAAACAGGATTTCTTTGCTTCGATTACGGAATTTGCCATTAGTGCGATTACGACTCAAGAACCACAAAGCAGCAGGGATTTGTGTATTCAAAAATAATTTAGCCGGTAAGTTAACAATACAATCGATTAGACCACATCCATCAGCTTCAATCAAGGCTTTACGAATTTCACCCTCTCCCGAAGTTTTAGATGTCAACGCTCCTTTTGCCAAAACAACTCCGGCTTGTCCGTTTGGCGATAAATGATAAATAAAATGCTGCAACCAGGCAAAGTTGGCATTTCCAACAGGTGGAACTCCATATTTCCAACGCCCGTCTTTGCGAAGCAATTCACCGCCCCAATCGCTCACATTAAAAGGTGGATTCGCAATGATATAATCGGTTTTCAAATCTTTGTGCGCATCGTTCAGAAAAGAGCCTTCGTTGTTCCACTTAACCTGCGAGCTGTCGATTCCGCGAATAGCCAGATTCATCTTGCATAATCTCCAAGTGGTTTGATTGCTTTCTTGTCCGTAAACGGAAATGTCGCTTACTTTCCCTTGGTGTTCTTTTACAAACTTTTCAGACTGAACAAACATTCCACCTGAACCACAGCAAGGGTCAAATACACGTCCCTCATAGGGCTCAAGCATTTCGACAAGCAATTCCACTACGCTTCGAGGGGTATAGAACTGTCCGCCCTTTTTGCCTTCGGCAAGCGCAAATTCTCCCAAAAAGTATTCGAACACATGCCCCAACACATCGGCACTACGGGCTTTTGCATCTCCCAAAGCGATATTACCAATCAGGTCTATGAGTTCCCCCAAACTGGTCGGATCAAGATTTTGCCGGGCAAACACTTTTGGAAGCACACCTTTCAGTGAACTATTTTCTTTTTCTATGGCATCCATTGCCGCATCTACCGTTTTACCGATAGTAGGCTGCTTTGCCTGTGACTTTAGAAATTCCCAACGAGCTTCTTTAGGAACAAAGAATACATTCTCCGCTTTGTATTCGTCAATATCTTCCGGGTCGGCACCATTAGCCTCCTCTGCTTTCAGTTTAACGTATAGCTCCTCAAATGCATCAGAAATGTATTTAAGAAAAATAAGTCCTAATGCTATATGCTTATATTCGGCGGCATCTATATTTTTTCGCAGTTTATCTGCCGTTTTCCAAAGTTGCTTTTCCAAAGGCTCTTCCGCCATATTTCCGTTTTTCTTTGCCATATCTATTTATCCTCGTTTTTATTATCCACAATCAAATCCTTCACATTCACACTCAATAACTCCGCAATCTGAAAAAGCGTCTCCAAACTCGGCTGTTTCCGGTTGCAAGCATACGCATTAACCATTTTGAAACTCTTGCCAAGTTTTTCGGCAAGCCAAGTTTGTTTGATCCCTTTTTCATTGAGAACCTCTTTGATTCGATTCATATACTAAGAATTTTAATTTGCTCTCAAAGTTAGGAAATATTGCGGGATAATAATGAGAATCATCTTCTTTTTAGATATTCCTGTTCAAACCTCTGCGTCAATTCAATTATTTGTTGGTTTGTGGTGACGAGTTCGATTGTGATTTTCTCTAATTTATAAAGCATGGAAAGTGCTGCCTTCTCAGAATAATGACTGTGAAGTTGCTTCACTATCTGATTATAATTGACACCAATTGCACGAAATTGAGCGTACAATTGAGTTAGCTTTGAGATATACTCAATGGCTCCTTTATCTGTCTTAACAACATGAAACGACTGCTTGAAAACTCTCGCTTTGATAAATGTCGCTTTGGCATAAACACCGGATTCTTCAAACATGGATAAGAATTGGGCATATTCCTGATCCGAAAAACGAACCATGACACAGTTTTTTGCAGGATCACTTTTGGGAGGGCGACCGCCCTTATTGTATTTCTTTCGTTTTACTTCTTCCATATTATTATTCTATGTGGCAATGCCACCATTAGAAAAAATCGCACGACTTCGGAGTGTGATTATCCCCCTTGTGGGGCAAGCGTTTTGAGTAACCCGAAATGAAATGAGTTACTCAAAACACAGCTTGCTATTTGCCGTTTGCAAATACGTATCTTCGATACCATTGAAGCATAAACCTTGACAGGCAATGTTTTTACTCTATTTAGTATAGCTGATAGTTGTAGCACAACTACATTTTTCTCCAATAATCAATATCTTCGCCAAATTCTTTAAGGTGATGAATAGCCATATTCTCTAAAAAGCCGGAAGCACTCATTCCTTTGTTCCCAAGCCTCCGCGCAATCTCGTCCAATTGTTCCCTTAACTCTTCACTGATAAAAACAGGCTTTCGGTGTTTGATCTTTGGCGTTGTAAGATACAGGTCTCTATATTTCTCGAAAGCAGCTTTACGTTGGGGAGGGCTACTTCGTTTGGTATTATCATCTGCTATAGTTGATTTACTATCTACATCAGCAATATCAACACTAGTTGATGTACTTATTGTATTAGATAAATCACTTTCTGTTTGAATATGATCCGCTCCTTGAGGTGGAAGGAGTGGACGGGCAGGCATACTTGGGTTATTTCTTATTTCTTTGTTTTTGAAGGAAGATATGACAAAACTTGCATTGATATCAGTTAAGTTCACTTCATCTTTTTCTTTTCCCATGATAAATTTTGTTTTATAAATTAGTACTATTCGTCGTAGCTAATATCTTAACTGTATTAACTCTTGCAAATAAAATAACTATTCATTAATCAGGAATACGTCATGGTTTTCATGCTGTGTTTTGCTATAAAATAGACCATACTAGAGCCAAACATACTCAAATCGGTGCCACTTACTGCCAGCTCTCGATTTTGTGCTGTTTCTGTAGATATCCCAACTTATATTTGTTCTGAAAATAAGAATAGTAACTTCTAAATTATACGATATGAAAATTATTAATATTGAAGAATCCGTATTCGAGAAAATGATGGATCAATTTGGAGTATTTACCCGGAAGGTAGAAGCTATCTGCAATCGGAACCGTGATAAAAGTATGACAAAATGGCTCGATAATCAGGATGTATGCATGATTCTAAATATCTCAAAACGTTCGTTACAAAACTACCGGGATAATGGAACGCTCCCTTATACGCAGATCGGTCATAAAATGTTTTACAGAGCCGACGATATTGAGCGGATTGTTCCTGTTATCACGCAGAAAGAAAAGGAATTGATTTATAAAAGAAAGGAGCGTAGATAATGGGCAATGATAATTTGATAACACAGAGTGACGAACGAATCCTATTCTTTTTCAAATCTCTTGAAGGAATGTTAGATGGCTTAGAGAATCTAACGGAGAATTATCGCCCTATGTTAAAAGGAGAGCGTTATCTGACCGATAAAGAAGTCTCGGAACGATTAAAACTGAGCCGTCGTGTTTTGCAGAATTACCGGGATGAAAGTAGGCTTCCCTTTTGCAAGTTGGGTGGAAAAATACTCTATCGGGAGTCAGATATTCAGCGAATGTTGGGTGATGGGTATCAGGATGCTCCTCGTTAATATTTTCTTTTTCTTCTTTTCAACCGATATACATCTTCCATGCGGAGAGCTAAATAAGCCAGACTTTCCGGTAAAAATACGCTAATCCGCAGGATTCGGAAGATTTTTATCGGAAACGGAGCTTGGTCTTGCGTTTTAGAGCGGAGTATATTTTTGTATATTGACTGAGAAGAAGAAATTATTAGCTATCCTTTCATCTTCTGTTCTACTTTTTGCATGTCCTTCAGGATACTTTGGTCTAATACTTTAGCATAATGTTGCGTCATCCGCGTGGAAGAATGACCAAGCATTTTTGCGACATTGGATAGTGATACGTTATTAGCTAAGGCTATCACCGAGGCAAAAGTGTATCGGGCAGTGTGGGTCGAGAGTCTCTTATTGATCTCACACAAATCGGCGATTTCCTTCAGATAGCAATACTTTGGAGATTTACCCTTTACTTTCAGTTAATTAGGAGAGCGTTTGTTTTGGCAGGTAACGAGTTGGCAACGGTTCTTTTAGCTTGTGTTTGCTCTGTTTTACACAGTACCGAATAACTCAATACAAAAGTACGAAAAAATATATTATTGGAAAAACATAGCCCTAAACATCTTTGATTTAAATATGGGAAAAAAAATATTGCAAAATCACGATTATTCTCAATAGATAGTGTAGTATTGGATTACACCACATCATACGCCCCTTTAATCAGAACTTTCGTATTCGAACTGAATTTGTCATCGGGAATAATTTCTATCCAATCACCATTTCGTTCGCCTGCTTTGACTAAGGTTTTTCGGAAAGTATAAACTCCGTCCTTTTCCGATTCGAGAACCAACAGAAAATTATTTCCCTCTTCGGTAGTAACAGCATCGAACGGAACACTTAAAGCATTGCGTGAATCAGCAATAAGTTGGGCTTCAACAAACATTCCGGTTATCAATTTTTGCTTTGTATCACTATCTAATGAAGCATATACATTGATAATACGGTCGTTTCCTTCAACCGATTTTCCTATCTGTGTAACTTTGGCTTCGAATTCCTGTGAACCGACCTGAGGTACAGTAAATCTAATTTTTTGCTCTATTTTAAGATTGAATATATCTTTCTCAAAAACAGCCAATCCCAAGTGCATAGCCTGTGTTTCCACGATTTCCATAATAACATCTGTCGGAGAAATAGCCATCCCCACATTTGCATTATTAGCAGTAATATCTCCCGATATAGGAGAATAAACTGTAATATAGGATGAGAATTTGCCCTGCTCGACTTGTGCTGGATTTATACGCAACATATTCAACTTCTGGCGAAGACTTTCGTAAGTGGCTTTGGCTCGTTTATAATCACTCTCGGCTTCTAAATATTTCTTTTGAGAGGATATTTTCTCATCGAAAAGAGTTTTTTGTCTTTCATATTCCGATTTCAGGTATTCCATTTGTCCTGCAATTTCCAGATAAGATTGTTGTAAGTCTATATACTCAGGACTTTCAAGAGTCAAAAGCGGTTGCCCTTTAGTCACCCTATCCCCTACCAATAGCGAAGTCGTCTTTACATACCCACCGACAAAAGAGGTTACTTTTGCCCTGCTTTTGGGCGGAACATCTATTTTGCCCGATGCTTTTATCGTATTATCAAATTCCCTTTCCTGCAAAGTAGCGACTTCCATTTTCATGGAATTGAACTGTTCCTGCGTAACTTCGACCAAGGAGTTATCTTCTTTTTCCATATTTTCATTCTCTGACGATTTCTTTTCTCCTCCACAAGAATTAAAAAATATGATAGCTAAAACCAAGAATATATAAGATGTCAATTTTTTCATTGTTCATTAAAATTAAAGTAGTGTAACTCTAAATACGATTTATTATAAGAAAGAACATTGTCCAGATAATCGGATTCTATACTGATGGCGTTCTCCATACTCTGAATGTATTGGAAGAAATCTATTTCGCCGTTTTTATAACTCATATCGGCAGTCTTTATAATTTCCTTTGAAAGTATCTCCTGAGTTCGTCAATGCGACACCTTTTTAAGATTCAGTCCAAAAGTCGCTTTCAAACAG
>JAAYFR010000093.1 GCA_012728155.1 Bacteroidales bacterium
CAATAGGTGTTGGTGAGACTTCTTCCGCGGATAAAGGCCAAGGCTTCGATCTCTAATTGCCCCGACTTTTGCATCTCATCAATCATCCTCAGGTCGGAGCTATTTTGTCCCAAGTTCGATTTAATTACGTTCAGGTTGTCGAAAAGCGGCTGCATGTAAGGAGCTACTTTCTGCTTCTCATCTCCGGGGAGATAGCCTAAATCTTTGTTCGATAGGGAGACGATGGGGCGTGCCAAGAGAATCCGGGTATATATTCTATTCTGTTTCAAGGCGGATGCCAGTGCCAACAATGTTTTGCCTGTACCTGCTTTTCCCGTAAGGCCAACCAGTTTTATTTCAGAATCATTAAGTATCTCAAAGGCAAATGCCTGTTCCGCATTGCGTGGTTGGATACCAAAATTGGTCTCTTTCTCTATCTTTTTTATTTTTTGAGTGAATGGATTGTAACGGGCCAATACGCTGTTTCTCTCACTCTTGAGGATAAAACATTGATTGGGATTGAGCTGTTTCTCGAAGTTGAATTCATCGATATCCACCCCTCCCGTCTGAGCATATATCTTATCGATCAGATCCGGATTGATGCCTTCGACCACCTCTTCATCAGCGGAAAAAATATCTACATTAGTTACTTTGTCGTTGATATAATCCTCGGCCAGCATGCCGAGGGAGCGTGCCTTCATTCGTAAGTTGATGTCTTTGGATACCAGAATAGTTTTGATTTGTGGCTGTTTATCACCTATTTCCGATACAACGGCAAGGATACGGTTGTCAGCTGTTTTTTCCGGGAAAGCGTCAATAATTTTCCTATTGTCTTTCGCGCTGTTTACAATGTAGAGTTTGCCTCTGCCAACACCCAGTTCCGCTCCTTTGGCGAACAGATCGTCGTCGGTGATCAGGTCCAGTTCGCGGACAAAAGCACGGGCATTGAAATTGATCTGGTCATTTCCTCTTTTGAACTTATCCAACTCTTCTAACACTACGAATGGGATATAGATATCGTTCTCCTCAAAATTGTCAAGACAGTTGAAATCGTGGAGGATCACATTCGTATCGAGGATAAAGTTTTTTTTGGCGCTTGTAGCGGTTGGTTTGGTATCGCTTTTGCTTTTGCTTTTCGTTTCGGTGGATTTTGTTTTCACCTTGGTTTGACTGTCTGTTGTTGCCATATTCTTCTAATTTAATATGTGTAATTTGTACCCTGTTTGTTGTCTGTCTTTAACCATTATAATAATAGAAAATGCAATTCGGGAGAGAGAATGTTTTGTCCGGTTCGTTTTTTGCGCTATTGAAACAAAAAAATTATCTTTGCCGAGTTTTAATACAGTGCAAATGTAATGAATTTTATGAAGAAAATAGTCGCAACATTCCAATAATATCAATCTCAATGAGGAGCTTTTCAAAAGGGTGAAAGCGGTCTATGAGGTGCGACATACTTCTGGACTTACCCCGGAGCAGATCCGATTGACGGAAGAGTATTACAAAAATTTTGAAAATAGTGGCGCCACATTATCTCCTGAAGCGAAAGAGAGATACCGCGAGTTATCGATGGAGCTAAGTAAAGCCACACTTGCATTTGGACAGAACAGCCTCCGGGAAACCAACGCCTTTGAGTGGCTGATTACAGATAAAATCGATCTGTTGGGATTGGCGACCGATTTGTACGGATTGAAATTTATGAGAAACAGCGATATCCAACTCTATCATCCCGAGGTGGAGGCATACGAGGTGTTTGATGAAAATGGCGATTTCCTTTCCGTTTTATATACCGATTTCCACCCCCGTGAAGGTAAGCGATCCGGTGCTTGGATGACCTCTTACAAATGGATGCCGACGCCTTCTCCGTTTTCAAGGAGAAGGGTATTTTTGATAAGAGAACTGCTCATTCGTTCAGAATCAATATCTTAGAGAAAGAGAACAGCGAAGACCCGATGACACTCTTTATTCGTTTTCGTGGTGAGGAACCCAGTGTGGAAGCTCTACTCAGAAGAAGTGGAATCCACAACTAAATCAATGATGTATAATTTTTTTCAAATTTATGGTTGATTTGTTTTGTCGGAATTAATTTATCCCTATCTTTGTTGCGCATAAGTAATTTTTTAGCGGGCCGTTATTTAGTTTCTTCACACGATTGTTAAGTTATTTCCTAACTCCTCTTTAATTGAAAGAACTTCTGCACAATTTATTTATTTTTTTATTTTATTTTTTTTTACATGAACATTTTTGTAGCTGGCTTAAGTTATCAGATTACTGATGCCGATTTAAAAGAATTGTTTGAGGAATACGGAGACGTTTCCTCCGCTAAGATTATCACTGACCGTGAAACCCGTCGTTCAAAAGGATACGGTTTCGTGGAAATGCCTAACGAAGGTGAAGGACAACGTGCCATTGAAGAACTCAACGATGCTGAATATGACGGACGTACATTGTCTGTTTCTGAAGCTCGTCCCCGCACTGAGGGAGATCGTCCGAGAAACAATAACCGTGGAGGTTACGGAAATCGCGACAGGAATAGGTATTAATCTTTTTTCAGATTTAAAAGAGCTGCATCACAATCGGTGCAGTTTTTTTATGCCCTTTTTCTTATGTGTACACTTGTTACGATTGAAACATCTACCCCGGTATGCTCATGCGCACTCTCGCGCGATGGCAAGATAGTGATCAATAAAGAGAATTATGAAGGCCGGTCGCACGCAAGTCTGGTAGGTCTTTTTGTCCATGAGATAATGGAATTTGTACGAGCGCAAGATATTCAATTGGATGCTATTGCGATAAGTAGTGGTCCCGGTTCCTATACCGGATTGCGTATTGGTGTGTCGGAAGCCAAGGGATTGAGTTACGGCTTGGGTATTCCGATGATTGCCATCCCTACTGCCCACATCATGGCTTCAATGATGAGGAAAAAAGTGGATGAGGAGATGTTGCTTTGTCCGATGATTGATGCCCGGAGGATGGAAGTATATGCTACCTTTTTCGACCGGTCGCTACAGTTGATTCGTGAAACGTCGGCCGATATTGTCGATGAAAATAGTTATAATGATCTACTTGAAAAGCAAAAGATTCTCTTCTTTGGGAATGGGGCTGAAAAATGCCGCTCCATCATCACCCATCCGCATGCATTGTTCGCTGATGATATTCACCCGCTGGCTTCGGGAATGGTGCCGTTGGCGGAAGAGGCTTTCGAAAAAAAAGTATTTGTGGATATAGCCTATTTTGAGCCTTTTTATCTGAAAGAGTTTGTGGCTACTATACCCAAGAATAAGATAATTAATGTACGATGATCATTGTGGGTGATGTGATCTTGCCGTGATTTTAAGGAGCTAACCGTTGCAAATTCCATCCTTTCTCTACTTTGTAATAAACCAAGCGGTCATGCATCCGGTTGGGACGCCCCTGCCAGAATTCAATCACCGTAGGCCGGATCAGGAAACCACCCCAATGGGGAGGACGAGGAATTTCACCGTCGCCATATTGGGTCGCATATCTTCTCTCCAGCTCCTCCAATTCTTTACGTCCTTTCACTATCCTGCTTTGGGGTGAAGCCCATGCCCCTATCTTGGCATCATCGGGACGCAGGTTGAAATAGCTGTCCGACTCTACATCCTCTACCTTTTCAACAACCCCCTCAATCCGTACCTGACGTTCAATTTCATGCCAGTCGAAAACGGCAGCTGTAAAAGGATTGGCAATCAATTCACTCCCCTTGCGGCTCTTATAGTTGGTGTAAAATACAAATCCTTTTTCATTCAACTCCTTTAAAAGTACCACACGTGCGGAGGGCCTCCCGTCGGGAGTAGCCGAAGCCACGATCATGGCGTTGGGTTCCGATAGGCGGGAGATAATGGCCATTTCCAGCCACACTTTGAATTCATCGAAAGGATTCGGTGCCATCTCACTCTCATGAAGGCTACCTGCCCGATACTCATGTCTCATTCTATTTAGTTCGTCCATCGGCTGTGATATTTATATTTGATCCCTACAAAAATAGCTGATTTTCCCTGAAAACCGAGCCAATTTTTTTAATAATTCTCTATTTTTCTTATCTTCGCAGATTGATTATGTAGTGGTGAACAATCAGATGATTAAAGCAGAAAATATTCGAAAAAGCTTTGGACCGCTTCAGGTATTGAAAGGGATTGACCTGGAGGTGCGGAAAGGTGCGATAGTTTCCATCGTGGGGCCGAGTGGTGCCGGGAAGACTACCTTACTGATGATTATGGGTACTTTGGAAAGAGCCGATGGCGGCAAGATTTATATAGATAACCACGAATTAAGCTCTCTGAATGAGAAGAAACTGTCCGATTTCCGGAATCGGAATATCGGATTTGTTTTTCAATTCCACCAACTGCTGCCTGAGTTCACCGCTCTCGAAAATGTGATGATCCCGGCACTGATAGGGCATACAAGACATGCCGAAGCTGAAGCGAAGGCAAGAGAGCTGCTGGAAATGATGGGCCTTTCCGGACGTGTCACCCATAAACCTGCAGAATTGTCGGGCGGAGAGAAACAACGTGTGGCGGTGGCCCGTGCATTGATCAACGATCCCCTCGTGGTGTTTGCCGACGAGCCATCGGGAAGTCTCGATACCGATAACAAGGAAGAGCTTCATAATCTCTTTTTCGAATTGAGGAACAAGCTAAACCAGACCTTTGTCATTGTGACACATGATGAGCAGCTGGCATCGATTACCGACAGAACCATCCATATGATAGACGGACAGATAGTCTATCTATAAAATATAATAACCGTATGAAGAGAAAATTACTGTGTATGGCAATTATTATCGCGGGGAGCCTGGTGGCTTGTGACGAGAGCTCACAAACATCAACATCGAAAGAGGCGGAGAAGAGAGGAAATAAAGAGCTGACAGAAATAATTGGTAAAGCAAGACTCACCATAGAAAACGGCATCATGACCCCCGAAGTACTTCACAGTTTTGCGAGGATAGGGAGTGTGGCGGTGTCGCCCGACAAATCGCATATCCTTTACCAGGTAACCTATGTGAGTATTGCCCAGAATAAGAGCAACTCAGAGTTGTTTATCATGAAAAGTGATGGTTCGGAGAAGAAACAACTCACCATCACCAGCACTAGGGAAAGTGATCCGCAATGGATAGACGAGGGAAAGAAAATTGCTTTCCTGAGCAACGAGACCGGTTCTTCGCAGATATGGACTATCAATCCTGATGGGGGAGGAATGAAGCAGATATCCAACGTGGAAGGTGGAATAGATGGTTTTCAATATTCCCCCGACGGGAAGAAGGTGCTGTTTATCAAAAGTGTGAAAACTGTGGAGACGGCAGCCGAGAAATATCCCGACTTGCCGAATGCATCGGGTAGGATAGTGGACGACCTGATGTACAAACATTGGGATAGCTGGGTGGAGAGTGTGCCGCATCCTTTTGTTGCCGATCTTGCGGGGAATAAATTATCAAATATAAAAGATCTGCTGGAAGGAGAACCGTATGAAGCGCCAATGGCACCTTTTGGTGGGATGGAACAACTGGCATGGAGCCCTGACGGTAAAATCATAGCCTATACTTCTCGAAAGAAAATAGGAAAGGAATATGCTGCCTCCACCAATTCCGACATCTATTTTTATGATCTTGAGACTGGCAAGTCTCACAATATGACGGAAGGGATGATGGGGTATGATGTAAATCCACAATTCTCGCCCGACGGGAAATATCTTGCCTGGCAGAGTATGGAGCGAGACGGCTATGAAGCGGACAAGAACCGTCTGTTTGTGATGGATGTGGCGACGGGTGATAAGACCTATGTAACTGAGCAGTTCGATTATAATGCCGATG
>JAAYFR010000094.1 GCA_012728155.1 Bacteroidales bacterium
GTATAAAGAGGCGGAGATGGACCAGGAGCTTTTCGACAAGGTGCTGGGCGAAGGGGTAGCCACCACCGAAGAGGAGTTCAGGACAAAAGTAGAAGCAGAACTGATAAAGCAATTCAAACCGGATATCGATCACCTTTTCATTCATGAAGCTCGGGATCTTATTGTGAAGATGATGGAAGAGGTGACATTCCCCGACGAATTGTTAAAACGGTGGTTGCTCGAAGCCGATGAAAAACGTACGTCCGAAGAGATTGAAAAAGATTTTCCGAAGATATTGGACGACCTTAAGTTCCATGTGGCAAGACAAAAACTTGTAGAAGAAAATGATATCAAGGTAGAATTTACAGATATCGAAGCGCTTGCTGAGGAAGTGGCAAGAGCGCAGTTTGCCCAATACGGAATGACCAACCTGCCGGCCGATGTACTACAAAATTACACCAAAACGCTGCTCGAAAAAGAGGAGACAGTCCGCAACCTGGTCGACAGGGCTACTGAAAACAAATTGATCGACTGGTTGAAAGAGAATGTGACCGTGATAGAAAAAGAGATCTCTTCGAAAGATTTCAATGAACTGATGAGCGGACATATGCATCAACACGGTGAAGATGCGGAAGAGCATACGCACATTTCTAACGACACTCCTGACACGGAAGCGGGAACCGAATCAGAGGAAATACCGGCCAAGGAAAGAAAAACTTCTACAAAGGAATAGTTGTCCGATACGTAACTTATCAATTGTTTATCAGGATTTTATTTTGTAATTCAATAATTCGTTATAAATTTGTTGTATAATTTTATGGCCTCGGGAGGGCGGAGTGTAAATTTGGCACTTTGTTTGCAGCTACTCTATGCACAGGAAATATAGAATTATACACATAAAACAAAAATGTATGCATAACGATTTTAGAAAATATGCGGTGAAACATCTGGGTATGAGCGGCTCCAGATTAGACAGTTACATGAATATCACCAGTCAGGGAGGATATATCTCACCCACCATCATCGAGGAACGCCAGCTCAACGTGGCACAAATGGATGTTTTTTCCCGATTGATGATGGACCGTATCATCTTCCTCGGCACCGCCGTGGATGATTATACCGCCAATGTGATCCAGGCTCAGTTGCTCTATCTCGATTCATCTGACCCGGGAAAGGATATCTCCATCTACATCAACTCACCCGGCGGGTCAGTCTATGCAGGATTGGGTATCTATGACACCATGCAATTTATCTCAAGCGATATATCGACCATCTGTACCGGTATCGCCGCCTCCATGGCTGCCATACTGCTGGTGGCCGGCACGGAGAAAAAACGGTTCGCCCTCAACCACTCCCGGGTGATGATCCACCAACCGTTGGGGGGTGTGCAGGGACAAGCCTCCGACATTGAAATTACCGCCCGTGAAATTGCAAAGATCAAGCAGGAACTCTATGCCATCATATCCACCCATTCGGGGAAACCCATCGAAGATGTGGCCAGGGATTCCGACCGCGATTTCTGGATGACGGCAACTGAAGCCAAAGAGTATGGCATGGTAGATGATGTCTTGGCAAAAAAGAAATAAATAATGGCAAAGAAGTCGAATAGTAACAATCATTGCAGTTTTTGTGGCAGAAGTGAGCAGGAGGTAAATCTGCTGATTTCCGGCATGACCGGTTTTATCTGCGATCTGTGTGTGGAGCAGGCACACGAAATTGTGAACGATTCGTTCCAAAGCAACAAGAAATCAGACATCGGCCTTTCCCTCTCCACACTCCCCAAGCCGGCAC
>JAAYFR010000011.1 GCA_012728155.1 Bacteroidales bacterium
GGTGTTGGGTGAACTGGCACAACAGGTGGAAAACATGGTGGTGGCATCGGCCGACCTTTCCAACTCTGATAAGACAGATGGCTTCTTGAAATATACGAAAGCCTTTGCAAAAGATGACTTCTCCGGCGCATTCCTGCAGGCAGGGGTCTCAGAATTTACCATGTCCTGTCTTTGTATCGGAATGAGCCTTCATGGAGGAGTTATTCCCGCTTGTGGAACCTTCTTCGTCTTTTCCGACTATATGAAGCCTGCTATGCGTGTGGCGGCATTGATGGAAACACCGGTTATCTTTATATGGACACACGACGCTTTCCGTGTTGGAGAAGATGGACCTACCCATCAACCGGTAGAGCAGGAGGCGCAAATACGCCTGTTGGAGAAACTGCAGAACCATCACGGTAAAAATTCGATGCTGGTGCTTCGTCCCGCCGATGCCAATGAAGCCACTGTCGCATGGAAAATGGCGATGGAAAATAGTGAAACACCTACTGGATTGATCCTCTCCCGACAGAATATCACAGACCTTCCCGCTATAGATGAATCACGTTTCCATGAAGCGTTGAACGCCGAAAAGGGTGCCTATATAGTGCAGGATGATCTGGATTGTGATGTGATATTGCTTGCTTCGGGATCGGAAGTGGCCACTTTGGTGGAAGGCGCGGATCTGTTGCGTGCCGATGGGGTGAAAGTACGGATAGTCTCTGTCCCTTCAGAAGGATTATTCAGAACTCAATCAGCCGAATATCAGGAGTCGGTATTGCCTAAAGGAAAGAAAAAATTCGGACTTACAGCGGGACTTCCCGTCACCCTCGAAGGGCTAGTCGGTTCCGATGGAGCAGTCTGGGGAATGAGATCCTTTGGCTTTTCAGCTCCCTACAAGGTGCTCGATGAGAAATTGGGATATACCGGCAAGAATGTGTATGAACAGGTGAAAAAACTGTTATGAAAAAACTGTTATAAAAGAACTGTTATAAAAGAACTGGGACGATTATTGCCGGTCGTGGCGAGTGATCGTCCCTATTTAAACTGATCAACATGTCTTTATTCGATAATTCAGAAAAACCAATTGGACTGGCATCCGACCATGCGGGCTTTAAGGCAAAGCAATTCATTATTAAAGTACTTCAGGAAAAAGAAATCCCTTACAGAGATTTTGGAGCCTATTCAGATGAGAGCAGTGATTATCCCGATTATGCACATCCGTTGGCAAAGGCCATTGAGAACGGCGAATGTTACCCCGGAGTGGCTATCTGTGGTACAGGGATAGGAATCAGTATTACATTAAATAAGCATCAGGGGGTGCGGGCTGCTTTATGCTGGACTCCCGAAGTAGCCCTCCTTGCAAGAGCACATAATGACGCAAATGTACTTGCACTTCCGGGCAGGTTGCTGAGTGAGAAAGAGATCTATGAAATTTTGATGATGTTTCTCAATACACCCTTTGAAGGAGGTCGCCACGAAAGGAGGGTGAGTAAAATCCCTTTTTCCCACTCAATATAGGCAAAATTCATGATGAAGAGGAGAGAATATTCAACACTTTTGTTATTGCTATTTATCTCTTGCTTGGGCGGCGGTGAGGTGGATATGCAATTCGATAATCATCCAAAAGGGAATTTCGACGCATTATGGACCATTCTCGATAGAAATTACTGCTTCTTTGAATATAAAGATATCGATTGGGATAAGATATACAAGGAATATAGCAGACGCATCTCTTCCGATATGGACAATGACGCTCTCTTTAAATTGATGGGGCAGATGCTCGCGGAATTAAAGGATGGACATGTGAATCTTACCGCCTCACATGATATAACCCGTTATTGGGAGTGGCAGGACGATTATCCTGTTAATTTCGATCTGTCCGTACAGAAACATTATCTTGGAAATGACTATAGTATCGCTTCGGGAATGAAATATAAAATCTTGGAAGATAATATCGTGTATCTCTATTATGGTAGTTTTTCTAGTGATATTGGACATGGAAACCTGGATCAGGTATTGAATCGGATGGCTATTTGCCAAGGAGTTATTATTGACGTGAGAAGTAACGGAGGAGGAAGCCTGGCGAATGTGGAGAAGTTCACCGGTCGGTTCTTTAATGAACGACAATTGATTGGTTATATCTCCCACAAAATCGGACCGGGACATACCGATTTTTCGACATTATACCCGAAATATGTGGAAAGTTCTGATCGGGTGCGTTATCAGAAACCGGTAGTTGTGCTCACCAACAGAGGATGTTACAGCGCTACCAACGAATTTGTCAGTATCATGAAATATGCGCCCAATGTAACTATTATGGGAGATAAGACGGGTGGCGGGAGTGGCTTGCCGTTCACTTCCGAATTGCCCAACGGCTGGTCGGTCCGTTTCTCGGCTTCTCCCATGTTCAATGCAGAAAAAGAACATATCGAGTTTGGAGTTGAACCCGATATATATGTGAATATGTCGGATGCAGACAGCAAAAAAAATCGCGATACAATCATTGAGGAAGCTCGAGCATTGTTGAAAAATCAGTGATCCTTGGCTCGGGATAGTAGATTTATCGAATAATAATAGGGGTAGATACCGATAAATACAATATGTTGCTCATAGAAGAAGCCCGCAAAAAAGGGGGATTTATGTCTGCTGGGGAATATTGATTACCTTTGTGTGAAATTTAGGTTACAAGCATCTATGATAAAAGCAATATTTTTTGACATTGACGGTACGCTGGTCAGTTTCAATACACATCGGATCCCCGACTCTACCCGGAAAGCGATCGAGACGATTAAAAATAGAGGAATTAAAGTATTCATTGCCACAGGCAGGCACATTTCAGTGATCAATAATCTCGACAATATGGAGTTCGACGGATATATTACGTTGAATGGTTGTTATTGCCTAGAGGGAAAAGAGAAGGTGATTTTCAAAAAAAGCCTCGATCAAGCAGATGTCAATAGCTTTATCGATTATCTGCAACAAGAAAGAGAGTTGCCATGCCTGTTTGTGGAGGAGCATAACATATCCTTGAATAAAATTGACGGAGAGGTGAAATACCTGATGAGTCTTCTGAAACAGGACCTACTTTGGAGAGAGAATCTTGATTATTATCGCGATAAAGAATTGTTTCAATTGACAGCATTCTTTAAAGATTATCAGGAGGAGGAAATAATGAGCCGGTTACACCACTGTTCTGTTATGCGCTGGTATCCCACTTTTGCGGATATCATATCCAAAGAGGTGGACAAAGGTGTCGGAATAGATCAATTCTGTGATTATTATGGATTTTCATTGGAAGAGACAATGGCTTTTGGTGATGGCGGAAACGATATTGAAATGCTTCGCCATGCCGGTATCGGCGTGGCAATGGGAAATGCCAGAGAAGAGGTTCAACAGGCTGCAGATTATGTGACCGATTCAGTTGATAACGATGGCGTCTTCAAAGCACTACAGCATTTTGAGTTGATTTAGTGTCAAGTTGTAGTGCTATATTTGCCTGGAATGGTAAAGAGTATAGTCTCAAAGATGGAGTGCAATCCGACATTATTTTGGACAATAATTTTTCGACGCCTATTTTTCTTCTTATTGTTCCAGAAATAATAGTGAAAATTGGTTTTGTCCATTTCTCTGTTTATTTTTGTTTTTTTAAATAATTCGGTTTTTTGGTAGGGTTGCCCTCTTATTAATCGTATTATTATTACATATCACTATTAACCGATTAAAAAAAAATTAGCCGGATTATTCTTATAACTTGCTTATTATCAATCTCTATTTTATTCCTTTAAAATTCTACCCCCCTTGCGTCACAACTCCAGAGAGAGCTGTATGGCAGAATTTTTATTACGTTTTCTCTTCCTGACATAAGTTCTTGAACAGTTTTCAATCAGCCAATAAATATTCAGGTTGCTGACCAGATGAATACAAATCAATGCCGCGACAATGGAAAAAGCCTTTTTTGTCTTTGTCCTGGCCTTGAGTACCATCAGCAGCAACTGGGCAATCATGCCCTTTTCGGGAAGGCTTCGGTGCTTGAGGAACTTCTTGTCATGCATTCTGGCTTCACTGATACGGGCGAATTTTGCCGTATCGGAATGGACGTCGATTATCATATCGATTTTCAAGCCTCCCTTTTTCTTGCCTTCCCCCTTGGGATTGCGAATTGCATCGTCACGAAACGAGTCCAGGCATCGAACGTCTTGTAATTTTTATCCGATTTATGTTCAAGAACCAACCTGTCAAAGACTTCACGGGGAACTAAATCCAAAATTTGTTGCAAAATCGGCTGACCGACTAAATGTTTATTACTATCTTTATCCATTGTTGTATTTTGTTGTGTTTTCAAAAACAAAATTACAACTTTGGGGTGAAACCGAAAGGAAGTAGCCCCTTTTCTTAAATCTTTATCCGGTCAGCAGTGATTTAAATTATTGAAATTATGAGTAATCAACCATTAAGAAGTAAATTTATTAAAAGAGCAATTGTAAGCTCAGCTGGAGTAGATGTTTTTCTACAACATATCAACTCATGTGCGCAAAATATAAGATGTATGAAAAGAAAAAGTGTTCTCCTATTTTGTTTATTCTGTATTCCTATTACCTATTCTCAAAATGCATCATCAATTTTTATAGAAGCTGAAAATTTTACCGATAGAGGGGGATGGGTGATCGATCAACAGAGCATGGATGCAATGGGAACATCATACCTTATGGCGCATGGGCTTGGTGAACCGGTTCGTGATGCGCAAACAACTGTAATGATCCCCGAAAAAGGTAATTATCGAGTATGGGTAAGAACCAGAAACTGGGCTGCACACTGGAATGCAGCAGTTGATCCTCCGGGTAAATTTCAACTGCTATTCAATGATAAATTATTGGTCACTACAATTTTTGGTGTCCAAAATGCAGAATGGCATTGGCAGGATGGAGGAATTATTTCGCTTGAAAAGGGTGATTTGAAATTATCCCTACATGATATGACCGGCTTTAACGGGCGCTGTGATGCCATCTTTTTGACTAGAGATATGAAATTCCTACCCCCGAATGGAGACCGGTCTCTATCTCTCTTTAGAAAGAAACATTTAGGCTTTGGGGAGCCACAGAAGGCAGGGAAGTACGATTTGGTCGTGGTTGGTGGTGGAATTGCCGGTATGACTACGGCTATTACTGCTGCACGGTTGGGATTGAAAGTAGCCCTTATTCAAAATAGACCAGTATTGGGAGGAAATAATAGTTCGGAAGTGAGGGTCGGTTTATCGGGGTTAATTTTTAAAGATCCTTATAACAATCTTGGAAATGTGGTAGATGAGATTGGGCCAATAGGACATTGGACACATTATGAAGCTAAAAACGATCCCGAAGCGGAAAGAAGCAAAAAGATTTTTAGGGTACTTCAGGAGAATCCTGAAAAATTGATTCATAATGCAGGACCGAAAGGTAATTATGAGGATGAAAAGAAAATCGAATTTATCAAGAGTGAAAAAAACATCCACCTCTTCTTGAATATGCATGTTTTTGAGGTTAAAAAAGATGGAAAAAAAATTGTAGCTGTTGTTGGAAAAGATATTAGGACAGGGCAGGAATTTCTATTTGATGGAAAATTATTTGCGGATTGTACAGGAGACGGCACTGTCGGCTTTTTAGCCGGTGCTGATTATAGGATTGGCAGGGAAAGTACATCTGAGACGGGAGAGATCAGTGCTCCTGTACAAACAGACAAAATGGTGATGGGTACTTCGGTACAATGGTATTCAGACGAATTCGGTGAACCTTCTTCTTTTCCTGAAACTCCCTGGGCAATACAATTCAATGAGGAGACAAGTAGAAAATTAACACGAGGAGACTGGAAATGGGAGACCGGATTGTTATCAGA
>JAAYFR010000095.1 GCA_012728155.1 Bacteroidales bacterium
GTAGTCAAGCGGATAACGATGAGGATTACTTACTCTATTTCGGCACAAATCAACCCGCACTCCACCTATTTGAGTTTTCAGGTGACGCACATTATGAAATCACAATTATCGACACTTGGAACATGACGATGCATACCTTGGAGAAAAATTATTCCGGATATAGTTTGGTGCCTCTGCCCCAAAAACCCTATATTGCAGTAAGAGTTAGAAAAAGATGAAACGGGTTGAAAAGAAATTTTCTCAACTCCACCTCAAAGGAAATCAACTTTGGGGTTAAAATAAATAATCTCGAAATTTTAATAAGAAAAGTTTAAAAAAATCATTTGGCGCAGTCTTCATATCATTTTTCACAGTATTTAATAATAATTTGACTCATAACTTTGCAATATGTTTAAAAGTTGAAAGATTTTAAAAGATACAACAATAACATCTAAAATTTTCAAAATGATGCAAATATAAATAGTCTGCGCATTGAGCAATAATACTATATCCCTATAATAGAATGAATAGCACTTTAACCCATTAATTAATTAATTTAAAAGCACATAAAAATGAAATGAGATGAAAAAGAAATTAAATTTTTTACTCTGTATTTTTCTATTCGTTCCTTTCTTTTTGTCAGCACAACAAGCACAAATAAAAGGGAAGGTTGTAGAGGCTGAAACCGGTGAACCCCTGCCCGGCGTCAGTATTTTGATCCAAAATTCAACCAGGGGAGTAATCACCGACATAGACGGTACTTTCGAGATAAGGGCTGCTCCATCCGACAAGCTGGTATTCGCTTTTCTGGGTATGATATCCGAGACCATCGAAGTGGGAAACCGAACCTATATCGAGGTAGCCATGAAACAGGCTGCAAGTGAACTTGATGAGGTTACAATCGTAGCCTTTGGTAAGCAAAAAAAGGAGAGTGTGATCGGAGCCATTACTACGGTGAATACAAAAGATTTAAAAACACCATCGAGTAATCTCACCACCGCACTGGCAGGCAATATGGCCGGTGTAATCGCCTATCAGCGAAGCGGGGAACCCGGACAGGATAATGCCGACTTCTTTGTCCGTGGTATCACAACCTTTGGAACGAACACCAATCCGTTGATACTGATCGACGGTGTGGAACTCACATCCACCGATCTTGCCCGCCTTCGTCCGGACGATATTCAAAGTTTCTCCGTGCTAAAAGATGCCACAGCCACAGCTCTCTACGGTGCACGTGGTGCGAATGGAGTTATTTTGGTAACGACCAAACAGGGCGTTGAAGGTCCTGCGAAAATTTCATTCCGTTTCGAAAACTCAATATCGGCTCCAACCCAAACAGTGGATATGGCCGATCCTGTCACTTATATGAAAATGCATAACGAAGCGATCCTTACCCGGGATCCATTGGGCGTCATCCAATATTCGCAGGAAAAGATCGAAATGACAGAGGCCGGCAAATATCCTCTCATTTATCCTGCCAATGACTGGAAAAAGATGTTGTTTAAAGATCAAACCATGAACCAGCGTGTAAATTTGAATGTCAGTGGTGGAGGTGGCGTGGCCCGTTACTATGTGGCCGGCTCGTTTAACCGCGACAACGGCATCCTGAAAGTAGACAAACGCAATAATTTCAACAATAACATTGCGATAAATAACTATGACTTGCGTTCGAATGTCAATATTGATGTGACCAAGACCACAGAATTGATCGTACGTTTGAGTGCCAACTTCGAAGAATATTCAGGGCCCTTACTCGGAGGAACCGACATGTATTATTTAATGATGCATTCCAATCCGGTGCTTTTCCCCGCCTATTACCCCGCAGATGAGGAATTCAAATATGCAAAACATATTTTGTTCGGAAACTATAACAATAGTAAAATCAATCCCTATGCGGAAATGGTGCGTGGTTACAAGGAGAAATCGCGTTCACAGATATTGGCTCAATTGGAATTGAAACAGGATCTGGATTTTATCACAAAAGGACTCTCTGCCAGAGGGATGATGAACGTTAGTCGTTTGTCGCAATTCGCAGTCAATCGCTTATATAATCCATTTTATTATGAAATTTCCTCGTACAATAGATTAACAGGAGATTATAAATTAATAGAAACTTATATTGGCACAGAATATTTGGGATATGGAGAATTACCTGGGGAAAGAGCACAAAATTCTTCATTTTATTTTGAAGGGACTTTAAACCATGCCCGCGATTTCGGGAAACATAATATCAGCAGTCTATTGGTATTCCAGGCACGGGAGAGCTTGAATGCAAATGCAGGCTCACTACAATTGTCGCTCCCTTCCCGGAATCTTGGTCTGTCGGGGCGTGCAACCTATTCGTATGATACCCGTTATTTTGCCGAATTTAACTTCGGATACAACGGAAGTGAACGTTTCGATAAAAACAATCGCTTTGGCTTTTTCCCGTCGGCAGGTGTCGCTTGGCTCATTTCCAACGAAGCATTCTGGGAAAACATGAAGCCTGTAGTGAACAACCTGAAGCTGCGTTATTCCTATGGAC